>CAJOQR010000001.1 GCA_905236965.1 uncultured Acholeplasmatales bacterium
AAAAAATTTAAATTTAGAAAAGAAAAAGCATAATCGTATTATTAAAAAATATGATAGAACAAAAATTGAATATAATATATAAAAAGGAGCAATTAAATTGCTCCTTTAATTTTTATTTTCTTTTTAACCAATCAGGCATACTAGATGATTGTTCATTTGCTTGTTTTAAAGCTTCTTTTCTATTTTTTTCTTCTTTTAGCCTACGCTTATCTTCTTTTTTACTAATTTTAGTACCAAATATTTCACTTTCTTTTGAAGATGGTTTTGTATATAAATCATCTTCATCTTCTAAATCATTTAATCCATCATATTTAATATTATCATCGCTCATATTTCTATAAATAGATTCTGCTAATGTTTCATAACCATTATTTTGAGCTTTAAGCTCATATCCTGTTGCAATAACAGTTATAACCATTTCATCACCTAAATCATTATTAATTGTAGTACCATAAATTAAATTTAAATCCTTACCACAATTATTTCTGATTTCAGCTATTGCTACATCTACTTCTTTTAGCGATAAATCTTGTGTTGCAGTTATATTAACAATTGCATCTGTTGCACCATTAATTGTAACTTCTAGCAATTGAGAATGTATTGCATTTCTTGCAGCTTGCACAGCTCTATTTTCACCTTTTGCAACACCAATACCCATCAAGGCAGTTCCTTTATTTGCCATTACAGTTTTAACATCAGCAAAATCAACATTAATTAATCCTGAAACAGCTATTATTTCTGCTATACCTTGAACACCTTTTCTTAATACATTATCAGCTTCTCTAAAAGCATCTAAAACAGTTGTGCTATTTGTAACAACCTGAAGCAATCTTTGATTTGGAATAACAATTAAAGTATCAACATATTGACGTAATTCTTCTAAACCTGCAACAGCATTATTCATTCTAGCAGGGCCTTCAAACATAAAAGGCTTTGTACAAATACCAACAGTTAAACAGCCATGCTCTCTTGCAATTCTAGCAATAACAGGGGCAGCACCAGTACCAGTTCCACCACCCATACCACAAGTAATAAATACCATTTCAGCATCGCCAATAATTTCATGAATATCATCTTCATTTTCTAATGCAGCAGCCCTACCTAAATCAGGTTTTGCTCCAGCACCTTGACCATGAGTTTTTGTTTTTCCAATTAATAATCTATTTCTACATTTAGAAGCTTTTAAATCTTGAGCATCAGTATTAACAACAATAAATTCAACGCCATGAACAGCGTTTTCTATCATATGATCTATTGCATTTTTTCCAGCTCCACCAACACCTATAACTTTTATTTTGGTTTTAGCAGCTTCTAATGTATCTAATTCATCGAAAATCATACTACCCAACTCCTCAAAAATGATAATTCACACACTTAACTTATTTTAACTTATTTAAAAATATTTTTCAATCGTATTTAAAAATATTTTGTTTATTTTAATAATTAAAAAATCTATTGTTTTAAAAATTTTTTATATCCTATTTTATTCAATAGTTTTATATCATCTAATCCTATTTTCGTAATTTTTATTACAATTGCTTCAACAATTAATAGAAATGCCATTATAAAAGTTAAAGAATAAAAAACTATTTTTTGATATTTAAATGAAAAAATTAAAAAAATAGCAAATAATATAAAAGATATAATCATTAAAATTGTTAAAATTAACATTTTTTTATTTTTTATTTTATTTTTATAATTATTAAATTCTTCTTTTATTAAATTTAAAATTAAATCATAATCAAAAAATTCCATTTTATTTTAAAAGAGTAGCTCTTGCTACTCTTCTTCCTTTTCTTTATGTTCTTCTATTTCTTCTAATGTTGCATCAGTTATAAATAATTTTGCTAATACAATACGTCTATTTTCTACTTTGTAAATAGAAAGAGTTAGCTTTTTAGCAAAATCTTCATAAGCCTCTGTTTCTTCATTTTGCTTTGTATATATTGCTATATAATCAAATGAAAAACCAACCTCAGGCAAGCTTTCACATTTTGTAAACAACCAACCAGAAACTTTGCTTGGAATATCTAAAGGAATATCACCAATTCCTAATTTTTCAAATAAATCTTCAACAAAATAATCTCCATCTACAATATAACTACCATCTTCTAATTGTTCTAAAACTAAATCATCTTCACCTGGATTATCATGCTCATCATAAATTTCACCGACTAATTCTTCTAAAGCATCCTCCATTGTTACTAATCCTAAAACCTCACCATATTCACCTGATACTATAGCCATATGCATTTTAGCTTCTTGCAATTCTTTGATTAAGGCATCTACTTTCATTGTAGCAGCAACGAATTTAACAGGCTTTAATAATCTTTTCCAGCTCATTTTAGGATTTTCTAAAAGAGCAGGGAAAAAATCTCTTTCATATAGCATACCAACTATATGATCTTTATCATTTTTATAAACAGGAATTCTAGAATAATTATTCTCAATCATAAATTCTTTAACTTCATCTAATTTAGAATTATAATTGATAGCATCCATTTGAATACGAGGAATCATTATATCTTCTACTGTTCTATCATTTAAATTTAAAACATTTTGAATTAATTCTGATTCATCCTTTTCAATGCTTCCTTCTTCTTCCATTGTATCTAAAATTACACCTAATTCATCTTCATCAAATGTTTCTTGTTCTTTATTTTTAGTAAAAATATTTTGAATTGCAGTAAAAAACCAAACTATAGGGAATAATAAATATGATAAAATTATTATTATGATTGCAACCTTATATGCAATTTGTTCTGGATAATTTTTAGCAATAGTTTTAGGAAAAATTTCTCCAAAAATCAACAATACTAAAGTAATAATTAAAGTAGTAATAAGTGATACAAATTCTTCAGAAATTGCTAATTCTGTAAAAAATGTAACAGCTATTGCTGATAATGCAACATTTACTAAATTATTACCAATTAATAATGTTGTAATAGTTCTATTAAAATGATTTGATAAAAATAATGCTTTTTTAGCTCCTGCAACTCTATCTTCTATAGCAGCTTGTATTTTTACTTTTTCGCTACATGAAAATGCTGTTTCACTCATAGAAAAAAAAGCTGAAAGAACAACTAATATTATCATTATTATAAAAATAGTTATATTAAAATGCGCTGTTGAAGCAAGCAAAAGACTCGATTGTATGTCCAAATTTAGTCACTCCTTAGATTAAGCTCTACTAGAATATTTACCAGTTTCTGTATTAACAATAATTTCATCACCTAAATTAATGAACATAGGAACCTTTACTAATAAGCCTGTTTCAACAATTGCATCCTTCAATGCATTTGTTTTTGTATCACCTTTTACAGCAGGTTCACATTCTGTAACCTTTAATGTTACTTTATCTGGTAAAATAATACCTAAGATTTCATCACCATATTTTTCAATATTTACATTTTCATTTTCTTTTAAGAATTTTCTTTCATAATCACAAAGATTATGAGGGATTTCAATTTGTTCATATGTTTCATTATCCATAAAACATAAAGAATCTCCTGTATCATATAAATATTGCATTTCAATTTTTTCAATCATTGCTTTTTCAACCTTTTCAGCAGCGTTAAAAGTATATTCAATGACTGCACCACTTCTTAAATCTCTTAATTTAGTTCTTACAAATGCGGCACCTTTACCAGGCTTAACATGCATAAATTCTAAAATTTTATATATATTTCCATTATATAAAATTGTCATACCGTTTTTAAAATCATTACTTGAAACCATAAAATAAACTCCTTTTTAAAATATAGTATGAATTATAACATACTAAATGATTTTTTTCAAATAAGATAAAGCTTCAATATAGCTTGTTTCAAATTTTCCACTAAAACAAATATCTGTTACATCTCTTATAAAATTAATTTTTC
Source organism: uncultured Acholeplasmatales bacterium (assembly GCA_905236965.1). GTDB lineage: Bacteria > Bacillota_I > Bacilli_A > Acholeplasmatales > Anaeroplasmataceae > Anaeroplasma. Next base: position 3,882 of record CAJOQR010000001.1, read on the forward strand.
TAAAATCTTCTCTTTCATCAACTTTACTTAAATGAACTTCAATTTTTTTACCATTAAATATTTCAAGTGCATCATGAATTGCAACACTTGTATGAGTATATGCAGCAGGATTTATAATAATTGCGCTATATTCTTTTAATACTGCTTTTTGAATTTCTGATACTATATCTCCTTCATTATTTGATTGAAAAAATTCTAAATCAAAGTAATTATTATTTTCATTAATTAATAAATTATTAATTTCATCTAATGTTAAGGTTCCATAATGCTCTTTAGGTCTTTTACCTAGCATATTTAAATTTGGTCCATTAATTATTAAAACTTTCTTCATTTTTAATATTTTCTATTATATCAGCAATTGCTTTTTCTTTAGATAAATTATCTATTTTAATATCAGCAAAATACTCATATAAATCTTTCCTTTCTTCATATAATTGTTCAACAGTTTTTTCTTTTAAAAGTGGTCTTATAATATCTGAATTATCAAGTCTTTTTTTAATTTCATCTAAATTAACATTTAAATAAATACATTTACCATCTAATAATTCTTTATTCTTTTTATTTTTTATAATTCCTCCGCCTGTTGCTATAACAACATTATCAAGTGATTGAAATTCAATCAATATATTTCTTTCAAATGCTCTAAACCATTCCTCACCATATGCATCAAATATTTCATCTATAAACATACAAGCTTTTTGTTCAATATATAAATCCATATCAATAAATTCATAATTTAATCTTTTAGCAAGCTCTTTTCCAAGACTTGATTTACCACATCCTGGCATACCAATTAAATATAATTTCATAATAACCACCTATCTAAATCAGATATAATTTCATCAATTGTATGATAAATATTATCTATATCAACATCATAAAAATGACTTTCCATTTGATTTTTAAACCAAGTTTCTTGTCTTTTAGCTAAATGTCTTGTATTTTTTTTAACCTCTTCTATTGCTGATTCTAAGCTAATTTCTCCTCTAAAATATGGATAAAATTCTTGATATCCAATAGCATGAGGATAAATATTATCATCATATAATGATTTTACTTCATCTATTAAGCCATCTTTAATCATTTGATCAACTCTTTTATTAATTCTATCATATAATTTTTCTCTATCCATTCTTAAATAGATTATATAATGATTATAAAGAGGCTCATTTTTTTTATTAAAAGAATAAATTGAATCATTTAATTCTTCATTTACTTCTAATGCTCTTAATACTCTTTTTCTATTATTATAGTGCAATTTTTCTTTATCTACTTTAGGATCTTTTTCAAGCAATAAATTATATAATTCTTCATTTGATAAATCTTTATATATAAGATTATAATCATTATTTCTTTTTAAAGCTTTAAATTCATAATTAAATAAAACACTTTGAATATATAATCCTGTTCCACCACAAATTAATGATAATTCATTATTATCAATTATTTTCCTTGCGTTTTTTTGAAATGTTGCAACATCAAATTGTTCATAAGGCTCCATTATATCAATCATATGATGCTTAACGCCTTCCATTTCTTCTTTAGTTGGCTTAGCAGATCCAATATTTAATCTTTTATAAACAGAAACAGAATCGCCTGATATAACA
>CAJOQR010000002.1 GCA_905236965.1 uncultured Acholeplasmatales bacterium
AGGAGATTATAATTTTACTTATCAATTATCAAAGACAATTATTACCTTTCTTATTTCTTATTATATAACAAAATTAGTATCTTGTTTTATTTTATCAGAAGAAAAAATTAGTAAAATCATCGAGAATAACATTTCCCAAATAGATACTAAAAGTAATAATTTGTTTGATATTTCAAAATGTAAATTGTCTATTTTTTTTGTATTAATAACATTATTTCATTTATTATTTTGGTATTATTTATCCGCATTTTGTGCTGTTTATAAAAACACTCAAGTAGCCCTTATTCTAAATACAATTCAAAGTATTTTTGATTCTTTAGTTACTTATCCTGTTATTATTTGTTTCATTCTTTGTATAATGAGAAGATGTGCTTTAAAGGCAGCAAATAAAGATAAGGAATTTTTATATAATCTTTCAAATAAATTAGGTGATATCTTTTTGTAAAAAAGTTATAAAAATTAGCTATAAAAATTATATAATAATTATTAAAAATTATTAAATTATTTTTAAGAAAAAATAAAAAAAACAAATTTTTATTAAATATATATTATTTATATGGGGATTGGGCCCAATCCCCAATCCCCAATCCCCATTAGTTATAATTAAATATTTTAAATTCATAAAAATAAATAAAATAAAATGGATAAAAATAATCGATTAAATTTAGATATAAACAATACATTTAAAGGATGATAATTGTTTTTAATTCTTGATAAAACATTAAATTTTTCAAATACATATGAAATACATTCAAACATTAAATATTCAAATATTTTAGTGTGTTAGACACTTTTAAATATTTGTGATAATATGTTCAATGATTTTAATTAAAAATTACTTGAAATACTTCATATTCTAATGCTTTTATTTTATAAGGATAATTATATTCTGATAAATTATTATAATCTCCATGATAATTATAACTATTTTTGTAAGTTTTTATAGCATTATTTATTATTGGATTTCCCATGATACCAATATCAAAACCTAGACCGAAACAGGGACCATAATTTCTATTATGATAAACAGCTTTATTTGGTTCATTTAGATAATATATTTTATTATAATCTAAGGAAAAAATAAAGGTTGTTTTATCAAAATCTTTTTTGAAACCTTTTTCTGAACTCCATGGTATTGGAGTAAATCCACCGAATCTTCTTTTTCCTTCTGATTCTATAAGAACTAATGTATTTGGAATATTATCACATTTTAAATGAAAATTTATAGGTTCACCACCATCAATAGTAGCTTGATATAATTTTTTAACTGTTTTTATTTTTTTATTCATTTTATTTTCTATTTCTGATAATATCCATTCTTTTTCATCTTCTTTCTTTATCGTTAATTCCTCTGACTTTTGATAATCCTTGAAAAAAATTACTAAAAACAGTATTAATAAAGATGATAATATAATAACTATATTATTATTATTTTTAGCTCCTTCTTTTGTTCGAGTTTTTCCATCTTTAGGTGATTCATTTGTTTCTTTTAATTCTTCATTTCCTTTTCTTAAAGCTTCAATTTCTTTTTTTAATTCTTTATTTTCTACTTCTAAACAATTGAGCAGACGTTTTTTATCTTTTAATTCTAGCAAAATATTTTGCATATATGAATCTTTATCTTGTTTTACTTGAAATAAATCAACTTCTACATTTTGCTTCTTCAACAATATTTCAACTAGTAATATTATAGTTATTGTATCATTACTTTTTTTGATATTCAATTTTTTATCATCGGATAATGATTTTAAATAGTCATATAAGTTTTTGCTAGAATTTATCAAATAAAATGCTTTATTCAATTCTTTTATTTCTTTCAAACTTAAAGTTCTAATATAACTAGTATAAGGTAATTGAGATTTATCACATATCGAAAAAGTAATAATATCTTCTTTTGTTTCAATGCTTAAATCGTATTTAATTCCATTTTGCTCTATTTGAATTGGGGGATAATTAATAAAAGTTCCAGTTGCTGTTATATCTTCTTTATTTGGGTAATCATTCATATTCATTTCTGAAATTATTAGTTATTCAAAAATATTTAATCATAAATTGCTAATTATTAGAAATTTAAAAATATTCTAGATTTTTATTTTTAAGTAAATTTATATTATATATTTTTAATTTAAA
>CAJOQR010000003.1 GCA_905236965.1 uncultured Acholeplasmatales bacterium
GAAATATTAGTTGATATATATGAATTAAATAAAATGTTTGGAAAAGAAGATTAATTATATGGAAGAAAAAAATGAAAATATAGAAAATGATAATGAATTAGATAAAAAACAACTTAATTTTAAATTATTTATATCACAAATAATTATTTCAATAATTCTTTTAATTATAATTATTATTTGTTTTTTAAATACAAAAAGAATAATTTTATTTTCATATTTGATTTTCAACAATAATTTTATAATTCCTTTAATGATTTTTATTACATCTATTTTAGGCTTTTTATGCACAACAACAATTTCTTTATTTTATTATTTTTTTAAAGAAAATAAAAATTATTTAAAAAATTTAATTAATATTTATAAAAAAATAGATTTAATTAAATTTGTTGATTTATTGCTTTGCTTTTTATTTTTTATAATAGTTTTTATAATAACTCCATGTAATGTAGAAGGCGATTCAATGAATGACACTTTAAAAAGTAAAGATAAAATTATTACAACAGATTTATTTTATAATGAACCTAATATAGGAGATATTGTTACATTTGATTGTTCAAATTATACAAATTCAGATCCAAGATTATATATAAAAAGAATTTTAGCAAAAAATGGTTCTAAAATTAATTATGATTCTCATAATATGACAATTTTGATAAATGATAAAGAAGAAATTTTTGATGTAACTTCTAAAGAATATGCAATTATATATTTAACATCAAATGATATATACGATATTTTTGAATTAAATAAATTAAAAACAGAAGAAATTTTATCATTTGATATAAAAGATGAATTTTATATGCCAAAAAATAAAGCATTAGTTTTTGGAGATAATAGAGCTAATTCAATGGATTCAGATGATTTTGGTGCTATTTCAACAAAAGATATTTTTGGTCATGTTTTATTTAGAATTGGCAAAAAAATAGAAGAAAATATTTTATATTAAGGAGATTTATAAATGAATCAAGCAATTGAAAATATGATATCTAGAAGAAGTGTAAGAAATTATAAAGAAGATATGGTCCCTAAAAATATAATAGATGAAATTATTAAGGCTGGAACATATGCACCAACAGGAATGAATTCTCAATCACCTATTATATTAGCTATTACAAATAAAGAAGTTAGAAATAAATTATCTAAATTAAATGCTAAAATAATGCAAAGAGAAGATATTGATCCTTTTTATGGCGCTCCAGTTGTTTTAGTAGTATTAGCTGATAAAACAAAACCAACAGCTATTTATGATGGCGCATTAGTAATGGGAAATTTAATGAATGCTGCTAATTCATTAGGGGTTTCAAGCTGTTGGATTCATAGGGCAAAAGAAGAATTTGAAACAGAAGAAGGGAAAGAAATATTAAAGTCTTTAGGTATAAAAGGTGAATATGAAGGAATAGGACATTGCATTTTAGGATATTCTTTAAAAAAACCTGAAGCTGCTTTAAGAAAAGAAAATTATGTTTATTATATAGAATAAAATATAATAATTTAAAATATTTAAATTTTAAAAGGAAGTGATTTTTTTGAATGAAAATAATTCTAATATAAATTGGTTTCCAGGCCATATGGCAAAAGCTATAAGAGAAATTAAAGAAAAAATAAATATGGCTGATTTAATTATTGAATTAAGAGATGCAAGAATTCCTTATTCATCAAGTAATCCAAAAGTTGATGAAATATGTCAAGGAAAGGCAAGAATTATATTATTAAATAAAGCAAATATTGCAGATAAGAAAATCACTTCATTATGGATTGAATATTATAAATCAAAAAATATTTTAGCATTAGATATAGATGCTATATCAAATTATAATATTAAAAATATTTTTAAATATGCAAATATTGCATTAAAGGATGTTTTTTTAAAAAGAGAAGAAAAGCATATAAAATCTAAAACAATTAAAGCAATAATAATAGGTATACCAAATTGTGGCAAATCAACATTAATAAATACATTAGCTAAAAGAAAAGCAGTTCAAACAGGTGATAAACCAGGCGTTACTAAAAATGAGGTATGGATAAAAATAAATGAGGATTTTTATATTTTAGATACACCAGGTATATTATGGCCAAAATTTGAAGATCAAGAAGTTGCAAAAAAATTAGCTTTTTGTTCATCTATTAAAGATGAAGTATTACATCTTGATGAAATAGCTAGATCTTTAATTGAATTTTTGTATAAAAATTATAAAAATTTATTAGATGAAAGATATAATATTTCATCAACTGATAAAACTGTTGATGAAATTATTCATGATATAGCTATAAAAAGAGGCTGTATTGCAAAATCTAATTTAATTGATTATCAAAGATGTTATAGCATTATAATAAATGATTTAAGAAATAATAGGATAGGTGATATAAGTTATGAGCGACCAGGGGAACTTGTATGAATTTGAAGAAAAATTATATGATGAGCATATAGAGCTAGTATGTGGAGTTGATGAAGTAGGAAGAGGCCCACTTGCAGGACCATTAGTTGTTGCTGCATGTATAATGCCTCCTTTGTTAAGAATTAAGGGTATAAATGATTCAAAAAAATTATCTGCTAAAAAAAGAGAAGAATTATATAAAATAATTATTAAAGAAGCAATTGATTATAATATTGTTTTTATTTCTGAAGAAGAAATAGATAATTTAAATATATATCAAGCAACTAAAAAAGGAATGCTAGAGGCTATAGAAGGTTTAAAAACTACGCCAGAGCATGTTTTAATTGATGCAATGCCATTAGGTGAATTAAAAATTCCTCATACATCTATTATTCATGGAGATGCTTTATCTGCATCTATTGCTGCAGCTTCTATATTAGCAAAAGTCACAAGAGATCGTTATATGGAAAAAATGGATGTTAAATATCCTAATTATGGTTTTAAACGTCATAAAGGTTATTGTACTAAAGCTCATATAGAAGCTTTAGAAAAATATGGTCCTTGTAAAATTCATAGAAAAACATATTCTCCTGTATCTAAATTCTATTCAAAGCAAATGAGCTTAGATTTATTTAAGGATGAAAATGAATAAATTCTTATCTTATATATAATATAGATATATTAATGATTATATGAACTAATTAATTAAGAATTTTTCATTTTAATTTTAAAAAAATTTTTTTAAAAAATTTAAATATTATAATATTTAAGAGAAAAAGTTGCCAAATTTTATGTTGACAACTATTTTTTTTTAGCCTATTATGTAAAACAAAAGGAAGTGCTTAATGTGGGAAATGTTATTATTGTTGAGTCTCCAAGTAAATCAACAACTATCTCTCATTATTTAGATGGTAAATATAAAGTGTTATCATCTAAAGGTCATATTTGGGAATTAACTACTACCGGAAAAGGTGGTTTAGGTATTGATATAGATCATGATTTTACACCAAATTATAAAATCATAAAAGGTAAAGAAAAATTTGTTGAAAGCTTAAAAAAAGAATGCAAGGGCAATAATGTTTATCTTGCAACAGACCCTGATAGAGAAGGGGAAGCAATAGCTTATCATTTAGCAAAAGAATTAAATTTAGATATAAATTCTTTAAATAGAATTACATTTCATGAAATAACTAAAGAAGCTGTAAAAGAAGCTTTATCTAATCCAGCTAAAATTGATTTAAAAATGGTTGATTCTCAAGAAACAAGAAGAATCATTGATAGAATTTTAGGATTTAAATTATCAAAATTATTACAAAGAAAAATAGGCTCTAAATCTGCAGGAAGAGTTCAATCTGCTGCATTATTATTGGTTGTTGATTTAGAAAATGAAATAAAAGCTTTTGTATCTGAAAATTATTATGAATTAGAAGCTAATATAAATGGCATTAAAATTAAATTAGAAGAAATAAATGGAAATAAAATTGATTCAAAAAATAAAATAAATGATAGATCTATTTTAGAATCATTAAAATCAAGATTATTATCATTTAAAGTTATAGATATAGAAACAAAAGAACAATCTAAATCTAGTCTTCCAACTTATACAACATCAACATTACAACAAGAAGCATCAATAAAATTAGGATTTTCACCTTCTAAAACAATGCAAATCGCACAAAAATTATATGAAGGTATATCAATTGATTCTTCCCCTACTGGTATAATTACTTATATGAGAACAGATTCAACTAGATTAGCTTCAAGTTTTGTTGAACAAACTAAAGAATATATTATTTCTAATTATGGTAAAAGATATGTTGGAAATATAAAAACTAAAAATCAAAAAAATGCACAAGATGCTCATGAAGGTATAAGACCAACAAGTATTTTAAGGGCACCTGATTCTATAAAACAATATTTAACTAATGATGAATATAAATTATATAATTTAATTTATAAAAGAACATTATCATCTTTAATGAGTAATGCTATATATAAGGTTCAAACAACTAAATTTGAAAATACTGATTCTATTTGGACAACATCAAGTAAATCTTTAGTTTTTGATGGATATTTAAAAATATATGGTAAGCAAGAAGAAGATAATGAAATTTTGCCTTATTTTGAATTAGGAAAAAGTTATAATTCTTTAGATTGTAATATTTTAGATAAAAAGACAGAACCTAAATCAAGATATACAGAAGCATCATTAATTAAGGATATGGAAGAAAAAGGAATAGGCAGACCTTCTACATATGCTCAAACATTAAAAACTTTAAAGGATAGAAAATATATAACAATTGAAAAGAAATTAATTATTCCTACTGAGCAAGGTATTTTAACAACAAATAAATTAAAGGAATATTTTTCAGATATAATTAATGTTAAATATACTGCTAATATGGAAACAGATTTAGATAAAATTGCTTTAGGTGATAAAGAAAAATTAAATGAATTAAATTCATTTTATAATAGATTTATTCCACTTTATGATAAAGCAAATGATAATATGGATAAAATTTATCCTATAAAAACAGATAAAATTTGTCCTGAATGCGGTAAGCCTTTAGTAATAAGATTAGGAAAATATGGAGAGTTTGTAAGCTGTTCTAATTATCCTACTTGTACATATAAAGAACAAAATAAAAAAGAACAAATAGATACTTTAGTAATTTGTCCTAATTGTGGTATAGGACATCTTATTAAAAAAACAGCTGGAAAAAAATATAATAATAAAGTATTTTATGGTTGTTCAAATTATCCTGATTGCCAAACTGCATTTAATGATGAACCAACATTAATTCCATCTGGAATTAAAGGCGTAATAATGCTAAAAGATAAATATGGTAATATATATCCTTCTAATAAAATTGAAGAAGAAAAAATTATAGAAGAAGAAAAAATTATTTGTCCTAAATGTAATAAAGGTTATTTAGTTAAAAGAGTAGCAAAAAAAGGACCACATAAAGGAAATTTATTTTATGGCTGTTCAACATATAGGCGCTGTGATTATATGATTTCAGTTGATGAATATGAAAAATTAAAAAATAAAAATTCATAAATTTTTAAAAGGAAGAAATAGATTATGCTCTATTTCTTTTTTTAATGTCTTATGTTATAATTTTTTAATGTATGGAGTGATTTTAATGGGCTTTTTTGATTTATTTAGAAAAAAAGATAAAAATAAAAGTAAAAAATATAAATTAGGCCTTCATAAAACAAGAGAAGGTGCTTTATCTAATTTAAAAGAAATATTAGAAAAATCTGATAAAATAGATGATGAATTATTTGATAGATTAGAAGAAATCTTTATTATGGCAGATATTGGTGTTGATACTGTTATTGATTTTATTGATCAATTAAAAGATGAAGTTTATCATAAAAAAATTACAGATCCATTAGAATTGCAAGAAATTATTTTAGATAAAATGTTTGAAATTTATTTAAATGGTGAAATTGTTAATTCAAATTTAAAATTAAATAAAAACGGATTAAGTGTAATTTTATTTGTTGGAGTTAATGGTGTTGGAAAAACAACATCAATTGCTAAAATAGCACAAATTTATAAAAATCAAGGTAAAAAGGTCTTATTAGCAGCTGGAGATACTTTTAGAGCTGGCGCTATTGCACAACTTGATGTTTGGGCAAAAAGAATTGGTGTTGATATTGTTACAAAACCAGATGGAACAGATCCATCTGCAGTAATGTATGATTCAATTTTAAAGGCTAAAAATGAAGGCTATGATATATTATTATGTGATACAGCAGGAAGACTTCAAACGAAAGTTAATTTGATGAATGAGCTTGCTAAAATGAAAAGAGTCTTACAAAAAGAAATGCCAGATGCACCACATGAAACTTTACTTGTTATAGATGCAACAACTGGTCAAAATGGAATGAGTCAAGCTAAAGCATTTAAAGAAGCAACTGATGTTACAGGTATTATTTTAACTAAGCTTGATGGTACTTCAAAAGGTGGAATTGTTTTAGCAATAAGACATGAAATGGGAATTCCAATTAAATATGTTGGATTAGGCGAAGGTGTAGATGATTTAGAAGTATTTGATATAGAACAATATCTATATGGACTTTTTGCAGATTTTTTTGAGGAATAATATGGAACTTGAAAAAAGAGAAAAATTAATTGAATTATATGATTTATATAATAATTTATTAACTTTAAAACAAAAAAAATATTTTGAAGATTATTATTTTTCTGATTTATCTATTTCTGAGATTGCAATTAATTATGATATTTCAAGAAATGGAGTATATGATCAATTAAAAAGAGTTGAAAACAGCTTATATGAATATGAAAATAAATTAAAATTATCATATAAAATATCAAAAATCGAATCATTAGATGAAAAAGAAATAAAAAAAGATGTCGTATTGAGCATTATTAAGGAGTAATTATGGCATTTGATAGCTTAAGTTCTCGATTACAAATGGGACTTAGAAGAGTTACTGGTCGAGGAAAATTAAATGAAAATGATATAGAAGAAATGTTAAGGGAAGTTAGACTTTCTTTACTTGAAGCTGATGTAAATTATAAGGTTGTTAAAAAATTTTTAGCAGATATAAAAGAAGAAGCTATGGGTGAAAAGATCTTAAAAGGTTTAAATCCCGGTCAACAGGTTGTTAAAATTGTAAGAGAAGAATTAAGAAAAACTTTAGGTAGTGAAGTTAGTGAAATTAATTTTAAAACATCTGGAATGACTATAGTTATGGCATGTGGCTTACAAGGCGCTGGTAAAACAACTGCTGTTGGTAAAATTGCTTTATTTTATAGAAAGAAATTAAAGAAAAAGCCTTTTTTAATTGCTGCTGATATCTATAGACCTGCTGCTGTTGATCAGCTTGTTACTTTAGGAAAACAAATTGATGTTCCAGTTTTTGAAATGGGAACAAATGTAAAAGCTGAAAAAATTGTAGAAGAAGGTTTAAAAAAAGCTAAAGAGGTTGGGGCAAATTTTGTTTTAATTGATACTGCTGGTAGATTACAAATAGATGAAGATTTAATGCAAGAATTAATAAATGTAAAAGAAATTGCTAAACCTGATGAAATATTATTAACAGTTGATGCAATGGCTGGTCAGGATGCTGTAAATGTAGCTTTAGCATTTCATGAAAAGCTAGATATAACAGGAGTTATTCTAACAAAGCTTGATGGTGATACAAGAGGTGGTGCTGCATTATCAATAAAAGAAATGACAGGAATACCTATTAAATTAATGTCATCAGGTGAAAAATTAGATTCTTTAGAAATTTTTTATCCAGATAGATTAGCAGATAGAATTTTAGGCATGGGCGATGTATTATCTTTAATTGATAATGTTACAGAAAATATTGATGAAGATGAAATGAAGTCAATGGCTGAAAGAATGGCATCTGATTCATATAATTATAATGATTTATTGAAGCAATTTAAAATGATAAAAAGAATGGGATCTTTGTCTAAAATTTTAGGATTTTTACCTGGAATGGGAAAAATGAAAACTGCTATGTCACAAGTAGATGATAATGCATTAGATAAAGTTGAATGCATAATTTTTTCTATGACTGAGCAAGAAAGAAAGCATCCTGAATTAATCGATAAAGATTTTAGAAGAAGAGAAAGAATTGCTAAAGGCTCTGGCCGTTCAGTTCAAGAGGTTAATAAATTAAGAGAATCTCTTCAAAGTATGAAAATGGCTATGAAGAAAGTAAATAATATGAGTGATACAGATGCTAAAAGAATGCAAACTCAAATGCAAAACGGAAATTATAATGCCTTTGCGCCAACAAAAGTAAAAAAAGGAAAAGGCAAAGGAAAAGGTAATTTTAGATATTAAAAAAAATAAAAATCCATGATTAAACGTGGATTTTTAAAGACTTTAAGGGGATATTATGCTAATTAGTTCTATTTATAATATGAAAGAATTAAATAAATTAAATGGATTAATTGATGGTGCTTTATTAAATTATAAGGATTATTCTTTAATATATGATGACTTAGATTTAGATTTAGCATATTCTTTTTGTCTTAATAATAATATTATTCCTATTATTTCTTTAAATAAAATGTTTTATCCTTTTGAAATTGATAATGTAAAAGATATTTATTTAAAATATAATAATGCTTTATTTTTAATAACAGATATTGGTTTATATAATATTGGAAAAAAATTAAATATTGAAAATAAATTAATATATAATCCTGAGACAATGCTAACTAATTATTATGATTTAAAAATATATAAAGATTTAGGCTTTAATGCTTTAGCAATGTCACTTGAAATACCAATTTCTGATGTAATTGAATCAAAAAATAAAACTAATGCAGATATTTTTTATTTAGTTTTTGGAAAAAGAATGATGTTTTATTCAAGAAGAAAATTATTATCTTTATATAAAGAAAAAGCAAATTTAGATTTTAAAAATAATAAAATGTATCTAAAAGAAGAAAAAAGAGAAGATTATTTTCCAATTATAGAAAATGAAAATGGGACAAAAATATTTAGGTCTTATATAATAAATTATTTAGATAAATTAGATGAAATGAATTTTAAATATTATTTATTAGATTCATTTGATATTGATTTTAATATATATAAAAAAGTTGTTATAATTTATAATGATTATTTTAAAAAAATAATTTCAAAAGAAGATGCATTAAATAAAATAAATGAATTAAATTTAAATATTTTAGATGGATTTAAATATCAAGATTCAATTTATCAAAAGGAGGAGTTTTAATGAAATATGAATTATTAGCTCCTGCTGGAGATTTAGAAAAATTAAAAATTGCTATTTTATATGGAGCTGATGCTGTTTTTATTGGTGGATTAAAATTTTCATTAAGAAGTAGAGCATCAAATTTTACTTTAGAAGATATAAAAGAAGGCTGTGATTTTGCTCATAAGCATAATGCTAAAGTACATGTAACATGTAATATAGTTATGCATAATATTGATTTAGATGGTATAAAAGAATATTTAAAAGAATTAGAAAATGCTGGAGTTGATGCAATTATAGCTTCATCTATTTATATTTTAAAAATGGTAAAAGAATATACTAAAATGGAAGCACATGTTTCAACACAATTTTCATCTTCTAATCAAGAGGCTATTAATTTTTTTTCTGATCTAGGCTTAGATAGAGTTGTTTTAGCTAGAGAATTAAGTTTAATTGAAATTGAGAAAATTAAACAAAATACTAATATTGATTTAGAATGCTTTATTCATGGTGGAATGTGTGTTTCTATATCAGGAAGATGTATGCTATCTAATAATATGACCAATAGAGATGCTAATAGAGGTGGATGTGCACATTCTTGTAGATGGTGCTATGATCTATTAGATGAATTTGGAAAAAAATATAATAAAGATGATGATTATTTTTCTATGTCTAGTAAGGATTTATGCGCTATAAAAGCTATTCCAAGGTTAATGGATTTAGGTATAAATTCATTTAAAATTGAAGGAAGAATGAAATCATTACATTATATTGCAACAGTTGTTAATACATATAGAAAGATAATTGATGAATATAATTTAAATCATAATATAAAGGATTTTAAAATATATGAAGATGCTATATCAAAAGCTGAAAACAGACTTACATCAACAGGCTTTTTATATGGGATTCCAACTATAGAAGAACAATTATATGATCTTAATTTAACTGTTCCAACTAAAGAATTTGTAGGTATAGTTTTATCATACGATGAATTTGATAAAATGCTTTATGTTGAACAAAGAAATTATTTTTTACCTAATTCTATTTTAGAAGTTTTTACACCTTCTAAAACCTTTAATATTAAAATTGGAAATATATATGATATGGATGATAACATATTAGATGCAGCAAGACATCCTAAACAGCATATTAAATTTAAATGTGATATTAAATTAAATCCATATGATATGTTAAGATTAGGTGAATGATATGGATTATATTGAATGTAATAATATCCAATTTTTTTATAAATTAAATATAAGAAGAAATTCAAAAAAAATAACTATGAGGATAAAAGAAAATTATTTATCATTTACTTCAAGTTATAAATTAAATAAAAAAGAAATTAAATATTTTATTGAAAAAAATTATAATTTAATTTTAAAAGAATTTAATAATTTAAAATTGAAAAATCAAAAAAATAATGAAATACATTATTTAGGAAAAAAATATAATATTAAAATAATAGAATCAAATTATGATTTTATAAAAATAGAAGATGACTTTTTTATAATATATACTAAAAATAATAATGAAGAATATAATAAAAAAATTGTTCATTCATTTTATAAATCATTTTTAAAAAATTATATTGATGCAGAAATTATAAATGCTAAAAAAATTTTTGATATTAATTTTGATATAAAAATAAGATATAAAACTGTTAAAACATATTTTGGGAATTGTTACTTTAAAAAAAATATAATTGATTTTAATACATCATTAGCTAAATATAATACATTATATATAAAAACAGTTTTGTATCATGAATTAGGACATTTTTTATATCATGACCATTCAAATAATTTTTATAATAGATGTGAAATGGCATATCCTGGATTTATAAATAATAATAAAAATTTAAGAAAAATTCATTATAATGATTTATATTGATAGAATCTTGATTTTTATTAATTAATTAAGTATAATATTTAAAGTTAGTGGAGGTATTTATATGGCTAGCAAGGAACAAATTTTTGAATTAACCAAAGAAGGTTATGAAGATGTTGAAAAGGAATTAGCATATAGAAAAGATGTAGAACGTCCTAGAATTTTACAAGCAATTGCAGAAGCAAGAGCTAATGGTGATTTATCTGAAAATGCTGATTATTCTGCTGCAAAAGAAGCACAATCAGAAAATGAAGCTAAAATTAGTGAATTAGAAAATATTGTTAAACATCATAGAATAATAGAAAATACAACTATAACAGTTGAATATGTAGATTTAAAGAAAGAATATACATTTAAAGTTGTTGGTACAAGTGAAGCTGATCCTAAAAATGGTAAGATTTCAAAAGAATCTCCACTTGGTAAAGCAATAGTTGGTAAAAGAGTAGGTCAAACTTTTACATTTATTAGTGAATCAGGAAAAGAATTAAAAGTTAAACTTTTAAAGAAAAATTAATTATAAAGAGCTGTTCTATAGAACTGCTTTTTTTCTATTAAAGGAGTTATTTAAATGATTAAAAAATTTATACCAAATTTTTATTATAATTCAATATATGATATTCCAGTAGAAGAATGGAAAGAAAAAGGTATTAGACTTATTTTAACTGATTTAGATAACACATTAATATCTTATAAAGAAAATATGCCAACTAGCAAATTATTTGAATTTAAAGATAAAATAATAAATAGTGGTATAGAATTAATAATTGTATCTAATTCTAGAAAAGAAAGAGTTGAAAATTTTTCTAAAGAATTAGGTGTTCCTTTCGTTAAATTTTCAACTAAACCATTTAAAAGAGGCATTAATAAAGCAATATATAAAGTAGCACATGGATGTTATTCAAAAAATCAAGTTGTTTTATTAGGAGATCAAATTATAACTGATATCTTAGGTGGAAATAGATGTCAAATAAATACATGCTTTATAAAAGCAATTGATAAAACAACTGATAAATTACCTACAAAAATAAATAGATTTTTTGAAAAAAAAGCAATACTTTTAGTTAAGAAAAAATATGAAGAAGAATATAATTTAAAGCTAAAAAAATATTTTGAGGAAACATATGATAATAAGAAGATGTAAGGGTTGTGGAGCAATTTTACAATCAACAGATGAAGAAAAACCAGGATTTATAAATGAAATAAAAGAAGATTCTTTTTATTGTAAAAGATGTTTTAGATTAATGCATTATAATGAATTACCAAAAATTGTTGCTTCAAACAAAGAATATGAAATAGTAATTGATGATGCAATTAAACAAAATGGTTTAATGATATTTATTGTTGATATATTTGCATTTAAGACAACATTTAATAAAAAAATGATTGAAAAATTAAAAAATAAAGATGTTATTTTAGTTGTCAATAAATATGATTTATTTCCTAAATCAACCAAAATAGATGGAATTGTTAATTGGATTTCAAAGCAATGTGAAAATATTCATTTTAAAACATCAGCAATTTCAGTTGTTTCATCAAAAAAAGGATATTATATTGATGAATTAATGAATATTATTGATTATTTAAGAAGAGGAAGAGATGTATATTTTGTTGGATGTGCAAATGTTGGAAAATCTTCATTAATTAATTCTTTATTAAAAAGAAATACATCTTTAAAAAATGATGTAATTTCAACATCAGTAATCCCAGGAACTACATTAAATAAAATTACAATACCTTTCTTTTTAGATGGAAAATCATTTATTGATACTCCAGGCTTAATAAATGAAGCAGATGTTTTAAACAATTTAATGCCTATAAGTTATAAAAAAATTCTTCCATCAAATGAATTAAAGCCTAAGACATATCAAATATGTAAAGATAATTCTATTTTGATTGCAGGACTTGCAAGATTAGATTTTAAAGAATGCGATAAAATATCAGTAATTATTTATGCATCAGATGATTTATATATTCAACGCTCTAAAACTTTTAATGTTGAAAGAGTATTACAAAATGAATTAGGGAAAACTTTAAATCCTCCTTTAAAAGAAGAATTAGAAAATATAAAATATTATACGAAAAGTTTTTCTTTTGATGGTAGAATGAAAAAAGATATTTGGTTTTCAGGCTTTGGTTTTGCATCAATAATAGGGAAAACAAAAATAGATGTAACTACTATTTTAGGTACAGAGGTATTTGAAACAGATGGAATTATACGAAAAATGTAAAAAAATGCTTATAGAGCATTATAATGGTAAACATGAAGAGCGTCTTATCCATTCATTAGGTGTTGTAGAAATGGCTGAATATTTAGCAGGCATATATAGAATCGATATAGAAAAAGCAAAAATAGCAGCAATATTACATGATTATTGTAAATATGATTCTATTGTAGATATAAAAAAATTATTAACTGAAGATGAAATTTATGAATGTGAATTATATCCTTTTTTATATCATGCATATGGATCTGCATATATTTATAAAAATTATGTTGGTTCTGATATAGATATTTTTAATGCGATTCATAATCATGTTTTTGGAAGACCAAATATGTCTAAGTTAGAAGCAATAATAATGATTTCTGATTTTACTGAAAAAAACAGAAAATATGAACAATGCATTAAAGCAAGAGAATTATTACTTGATGGACAATTTAATGAAGCAATAATTTATTCATTAGAATCAACAATGAAGCATTGTTTAGAAAAGCATAAAAATCCTCATCCAAGACAGCTTGAGGTATATAATGAATATTTAGAAAAAGGTGGAAAATAATTTGAATTTAGAACAAATAATTGTAAATGCATTAGGAAAAGTAAAAGCCTTCAATATAATTGGCTTTGACACAAAAGAAAAATCTCCTTTTTATGATGAAATGATTATTTCTACTGTTTCTTCTTTAAGACAAGCAGATGCTGCTATAAATTATATTAAAGAGGATGTAGAAAAAGAAGGTTATAATATAAGAGCTATTGAAGGTATGCAGACTGGCTGGGTAATAGTTGATTGTTATGATATTATAGTTTCTATTTTTACTGAAGAAGAAAGAAATAGATTTCAAATTGAAAAGATATATTTAGATGTTCCTAGCAAAAATCTATAATATTTTGCTAAATATATAAAAAAAAGACCAATTAAATTTTTTGGTCCTTTTTTATATTAAAATATTTTCTATATTCTTTATCATCATCAAAAAAGAAAAAATTATTTAATTTTTTTATAACATCATATGCTTCTACATATGATTTTTCCATTATTTGCTTAAAACTATAATTATATGTTTTATCATCAACTAAATATGGCTTATTTTGTAAATTTAATATTTTAGTATCTACTTTATTTTTATAAGAATAAAATTTTGCTTTAGGCTTGCCTTTATGATTAAAGATGATATCATAAAACTTAAATGAAATTTTTTTGAAAATATTTTTTTTAGTAAAAGATTTATAATAAGTTTTTTTATGCTTCATAGCTTTAGTAAAATATTCGTTGCTTCCAAAAAAAGAAAATACCTTTATTAAAGGATTATGAATTAAATCATCCATTGATTCTGTATAATTAAATCCATTAGGAAATTTATGATAAATTGTTTTTTTACTTAAATCATATGAATCATTTATTTTTGTATAATAAAAATCAAGCATATTTGTTAAATAATCATATTGCTTTTTCCTTGAGATTCTTGCTGATAAATATTCATCAACATTCTTTTTTAAATAATAATGATTAATAAATCCATAAATATAAATTAATTGTTCTGGGTTAGCTTGTTTTTTAAATGTTTGACTACATTCAAATAAAAATTCATTAAATTTATCTGATTCAATTTTATAATGTAATTTATATTTATCCTTTTTTAATAAATTTTGTGTATAAAATCTACCTAAATCAGGAAAAGTTGCTGCATTAAATACATTATCATCAGATAAATCAGATGATTTTGTTGCTTGCTGAGGTAATTTTTCAATTATTCTTTTTAAATTATAATAATAAAGCATAGTTATCATTTTATTCACCCTTTAAAACTATTATAAAATATTTATTTTATTCTTTCAATTTATAAATTATTATTGTAAAATATTATAATGGTGGGTGATGATATGAAACTTCTTACTGAACAAGAAGAAGCAATAATTTCAAGAAAAATGACGGAATGCGCAAGAGATGTCGACATGTGTCTTTTTAATTGCTTGACTCTTTATATGGATAAAGATTTTATGAATGATGCATTATCTCTTTATTTAACAAAAGATGGTGCATTTGGTAATGGTCTTCATATTGACAATTACAATATTTCTAGTTCACCATATCAAATTTATGAAGGCTTTAGATATATGGATATGGCTGGATTAGATAAAAATTGTAAGCATGAATTATTTCCTATAATAATAAATAAAAATTTTAATGTTTTATATAATAGAGCTGAAATAATTGATAATAAGTGGAATCCTAATATTTCATCAACAAAGGATTTTGCTCATAATCTTATTTTTGAAAATAATGAAGAAAACATGAAATTATTTGGATATGGTCCAACAGCTGCTTTATTAGGCTATACGATAAAATTTTGTCAGCCAACTAAAGCATATTATAAAAAAGCATTAAAAATGATTGATATTATGTTAAATGATTTTTATAAAATGGATAATTTAACAAAATATGAATTTATTGGATTTAATTCTTTTTTAAATTCAATTAAAGAAGAAAAAATATATTTAGAAGATCAAATAAAAATTGAAAATAAATTAACTATATTAGCTAAAAAAAATGTTTCTAAAGAATTTGATAATCCTAATAAAATATTACCATTAGATGCTGCTCTTTATTTAGAAGATGAAGATTTAAAAAAATTAATTGATGAACAATTAGATTATATATTAAGTTCAAGAGCATCTCATGGTCTTTGGGAGCATAAAGGTGATTGGGGTACTAATATATATCCTGAACAAGATACTGCAATGATGAAATGGATTGGTGCAGAATCTGTTAATAATTATTTTTATTTAAAAAAATTTAAAAGAGTTGGAAAGGAAATTTTATAAAATGAATAATAGACCAGTTTGTTTAATAATTATGGATGGTTATGGTCTTGATAAGCCAAGCCAAATAAATGCTGTTTCTTTGGCTAAAAAGCCAAATTTAGATGCATTATTTGCTAAATATGGGTATAAAACTTTAGGAGCGTCTGGTGAATATGTTGGACTTCCTGATGGCCAAATGGGTAATAGTGAAGTAGGGCATATGAATATAGGTGCAGGAAGAATTGTATGGCAAAGTTTGTCAAGAATTAATAATGCAATTAAGTCAGGCGAGTTTGATAATAATGAAGCAATAGGAGAAGCAATTGAAAATAGCTTAAAAAATAATAAAAAATTTCATATTTTTGGATTATGCTCTAATGGTGGTGTTCATTCACATGTTTCTCATATTATCGCAATAGCAAATCTAGCTCATAAAAAAGGAATTAAAGATGTTTATTATCATGCATTTTTAGATGGAAGAGATGTTGATCCAAAATCTGCTTGTGGATTTTTAGAAGAAATAATTGAAAACGCTGATGTTAAAGTAGCAACAGTTGGTGGAAGATATTATGGAATGGATAGAGATAAAAATTATGATAGAATTCAAAAAGCATATGATGCAATGACTATTGCAAAAGGTGAATATTTTGAAAATCCTATTGATGGAATTAAAGCATCTTATTCATCAGGTGTAACTGATGAATTTGTCGTTCCATTTGTTTCAAATAAAAATGGTATGGTTGAATCTGGTGATTCAGTTGTTTTTGCTAATTTTAGACCAGATAGAGCAATTCAAATTTCAACTGCTATTTCTAATCCAGAAGGAATAATTTATAATCCAGATAAGCCTTATAAATTAGATTATTCTAAAGGACCAAAAAATGTATTTTTTGTTTCAATGATGAAATATGCTGACCAAGTAAAAGGTAAATTAGCATTTGAATTACAAAAACTTGATAATTTATATGGTGATGTAGTATCAAGGGCTGGCTTAAAACAATTAAGAATTGCTGAAACAGAAAAATATGCTCATGTAACATTCTTTTTTGATGGTGGAGCTGATAGACAAATTGAAGGTGCCGATAGAATTTTAGTAAATTCACCAAAGGTTGCAACTTATGATTTAAAGCCTGAAATGAGTGCATATGAGGTTTGTGATAAGGTTTGTGAAGCTATTAAAGCGAAAAAATATGATACAATTATATTAAATTTTGCAAATTGTGATATGGTAGGACATACTGGTGTTATTCCAGCTGCTGTAAAAGCCGTTGAAACAGTTGATGAATGTGTTGGTAAAGTTGTTAAAGAACTTGATAAGGTTGGTGGAATAGCTTTAATTACAGCAGATCATGGTAATGCTGAAAAATTAGCAGATGAATTTGGAAGACCTTATACAGCACATACAACTAATTTGGTTCCAATATGCTTAACAAGTAAGGAATATGAATTAAGAGAAGGTGGAATTTTATCTGATTTAGCACCTACAATGCTTGAATTGTTAGGAATAGAAATTCCTTCTGAAATGACATCTAAATCATTAATAAAATCTAAAAAATAATTGCTAAAATAAAATATTTTGTAAAAAATCGATAATAAAAATCCAGGTAGAAATATCTGGATTTTATGTTTATATTAAAAAAATATGTATATATCTTTTATTAAATATATGTGTGAAAAGGCTGGATATGAAAATGAAATATAAAAAATATATTATTTTATTCATTATTTTATTATTGTTAACGTCTTCATCTTGTGA
>CAJOQR010000004.1 GCA_905236965.1 uncultured Acholeplasmatales bacterium
AATTTCTAGCATTTTCAATTAACTAAGTCAAGAAATTTAACCCCTTTAGGGGGTTAGTTCTTGACTTTTTATTTTTTTCATTGCATAATATGTTTTAATGGTGTTTGTTGCCCGGAGGTATTTAGTAATGCAAAAAATAACATTAGATGGTTTAGTTGCTTTCCTTAAAGAACAAGGCTTTGTTTTCCAAGGTAGTGAGATTTATGGAGGTTTAGCCAATGCATGGGATTATGGTCCTTTAGGAGTTGAATTAAAAAATAATATTAAGCAAGCTTGGTGGAATAAATTTGTTAAGCAAAATAAACTTAATGTAGGTTTAGATGCTGCAATTTTAATGAATAGAGAAACATGGGTTGCATCAGGACATATTTCATCTTTTTCAGACCCATTAATTGATTGTAAGGAATGTCATTCTAGATATAGAGCTGATAAATTAATTGAAGATTATTCTAAAGGTGAAATATCAGGAGATGGTATGAATAATGAAGAATTAACTTCATTTATTAAAGAACATAATATTGTTTGTCCTAAATGTGGAACTTTAAATTATACAGAAATAAGAAGATTTAATTTAATGTTTAAGACACATCAAGGTGTTATTGAAGATTCTGCAAATGAAATTTATTTAAGACCTGAAACAGCTCAAGGTATTTTTGTTAATTTTAAAAATGTTCAAAGAACAACTAGAAAAAAATTACCTTTTGGTATAGGTCAAATAGGTAAATCATTTAGAAATGAAATTACTCCAGGTAATTTTATATTTAGAACAAGAGAATTTGAACAAATGGAATTAGAATTTTTCTGTAAGCCAGGAACAGAAATTGAATGGTTCAATTACTGGAGAGGCTATTGTATGGATTTTTTGAAATTAATTGGCGTTGATGGAAAAAAATTAAGATATAGAGATCATGAAAAAGAAGAATTATCATTTTATTCAAATGCTACAACTGATATTGAATTTGAATTCCCTTGGGGATTTGGTGAATTATGGGGTATCGCATCACGTACAAATTATGATTTAAATGCTCATATGAAGCATAGTGGTGCTAATTTAGAATATTTAGATCCTTTAGATAATTCAAAATATATTCCTTATGTTGTTGAACCATCTGTTGGTGTTGAAAGAATGTTGTTATCAGTTTTATTTTCAGCATATGATGAAGAAACAAATGAAAAAGGTGATGTAAGAGTTGTATTAAGATTACATCCAGCTTTAGCTCCATATAAAGTTGCTGTTTTACCTTTAATTAAGAAAAATCATGCTGAAAAGGCAACTGAGATTTATGATGAATTAGTTAAGCATTTTTCATGTGTATATGATGAAACAGCTAATATTGGTAAAAGATATAGAAGAGAAGATGCAATTGGTACACCATATTCAATTACAATTGATGATAATACTTTAACTGAGGGTACTGTTACATTAAGAGATAGAGATACAATGGAACAAATCACATTAAAAATTGAAGATATAGTTCCTTATGTAGAAAAGAAAATATTATTATAAAAAAAGGAGAAGCCATGGCAACAGATGATGAAATTAAAAGAGTTGTTGATTCAACAGATATAGTTGAATTAGTATCTGAATATGTTAGTCTTGAAAAGCGTGGCAAAAACTATGTTGGATTATGTCCATTTCATAGTGAAAATACTCCTTCATTTTCTGTAAACCCTGAAAAAAATATTGCTCATTGCTTTAGCTGTAAAGAAGGAGGAGGACCAATTCAATTTTTAATGAAAATTAAAAATATTGGATTTGGTGAGGCTTTAAATACATTAGCTTTAAGAAATGGTATAAAATTATCAGGAAATAATAAAATAGAAAAAGTTGATCCATATAAAAAGCATAAAGAATTATTAAATTTATCTATGGATTTTTATAAAAAGGTTTTAAATAATACTGAATTTGGTGAAGAGGCAAAAAATTATTTATTTAAAAGAGGTATAACAGAAGAATTATTAGAAACATTTAATATCGGTTTATCTCCTAAAGATTATGATACCTTATATAAAGTTTTAAAAGATTCAGGATATTTAGAATTAGATATGCTTGATTGTGGTTTAGTAGATAAAAGTGAAAATAATACATATCATGATTTATTTATTAAAAGAATAATGTTTCCTATATTTAATGAGCAAGGTGAAGTTATTGGATATTCTGCAAGAATATTTAATTCAACAGATAAAAATCAGCCTAAATACATTAATACAAGAGAAACAATTCTATACCATAAAAGAGAAGTTTTATATAATATTCATTTGGCTAAATCTGAAATAAGAAAGAAAAATAGAGTAATTCTTCATGAAGGGCAAATGGATGTTATAGCATCTTATAAATCAGGATTAAAGGAAGCCGTTTGTACAATGGGAACAGCACTTACAATTCAAGCGGCAAATATATTAAAAAAATATACATCAAATGTAATTATTTGTTATGATGCTGATAAGGCTGGTATAAATGCATCATTAAAGGCTATAAATGTTTTTAAACAAGCAGGATTTAATATTCATCTTGTTTTGTTACCAAATAAATTAGATCCTGATGAATATGTTTTAAAATATGGTTCTGAACAATATTTAAAATATTTTGAAGAAAATATAATAGATGAATATTCATATATTTTTAAACAAGCATTAATAAATTATGATTTAAATGATGCTGTTGGAATTAAAGAAGCTAAAGAGGTTATATTTGATTCTTTAATAAATTCAAATTCAAAAATAATTGAAGAAAAATATTTGAATTTATTTGCAGGAACAATAAAAATATCTTTTGATTCATTAAATAATGATTATATTGAATATAAAAGAAATAAAATAAATACAGATTTTATATCAAGTGATGATTATTTAAATACTGAACCAATTGAAATTAAAGATAATACATCTAGAGCTCAAATTAGATTATTTATGTATGCTAAATCATCAAAAGAAAAAGCATTTTATATTGATAATATGATTGAAAAATATTTTGATGCATTAAGTGTAGAAAATAGAAATTTATGGATATCTTTAATAAATGATTATTATAGTAATAATGAATATTTTTCAGAAGAATTATTTATAAAAAATTTAGATGAAGAAAAAAGAGCATATTATTTTAAAATATTAGATATATTAAGAAAAAATCCAGATAAATATGATGATGAGGATTTAGAACAATGTATTGAAAAAATTCATTTAGAGCATATTGATGCTCAAAGAAATAAATTAACAAAGGATATCTTAAAAACTGATGATGTTAATAATCAAGCAAAATTAATTGCTTTAAAATTTGAAAATAGAAAGAAAAAAGAAAGCCTAAAAAGGAGAGATAAATAATGGAATTAGAGCAAGTTATTAATGAATTAATTGAATTAGGCAAGAAAAATGGTGGAACTGTTACTACTAATGATGTTGCAAAATATTTTACAGAAGATAAAGATGAATATGATAAAATAGAAAAAGCTTTAAATGATGCAGAAATATATATTGAAACAGTTGATGATTCATTAGAAGATGATATTGATGATTTAGAGCCTGTTATTATTGAAGAAGAAGAGGTTGATATTTCTGATTATGATCAATTACCATCTTCTGTTAAGGTTGATGACCCAGTTAGAATGTATTTAAAAGAAATTGGTAATATTCAATTATTAACAATTGAAGAGGAAACAGAATATGCACAAGAAGTTGTTGAAGGAAGAAAAGCAAAAGAAAGACTTCAAAAACTAGAAGAAGATGATCAAAATACAGTTTCTCAAGAAGAATATGAAAGCTTGAAAAAAGAATTAGAAATAATTATAAATAAATCAGAATATGCTAAAAATAAGCTTGTAGATGCAAATTTAAGATTAGTTGTTTCTATTGCTAAAAGATATTTAGGAAGAGGATTACAATTTTTAGATTTAATCCAAGAAGGAAATATGGGCTTAATTAAGGCTGTAGATAAATTTGATTATAATAAAGGATATAAATTTTCAACTTATGCAACTTGGTGGATAAGACAAGCTATAACAAGAGCTGTTGCTGACCAAGCAAGAACAATAAGAATTCCTGTTCATAT
>CAJOQR010000005.1 GCA_905236965.1 uncultured Acholeplasmatales bacterium
TTTCAACATAAAATGTAAAATTTTAAGATACGAATGCAGCTTTTATATAATAGCTTTTAATTTTACCAATCTTATGAGGATTCGCGATGCCTCCAAATTATTGTAAGTCTACTTTGGAGGCATTTTTTATGTCAAGAAAAACAAAATGCATTATATTTTACATATTAAGAAAGGTATGAACATCGCTTTTAATTTTATTATATTATGATTAACATTAACTTGAATGTATTGAAAATAATAATTTAAAAGATAAGCTTTGGAAAATGGATAATGAAGTCAATATAAAAATGAAATTGAGCATCTTCATTATACCTTTAACATATTTTATTCAGAGTATAATTAGTATTTAAAACCTAAATTAATTCACTTGAAAACTGCTTTGATATTTGGTAAAATATAAATAATGAAAAGTGCGTTGGGATAAGTGTGTAAAAATGCACTTAACGCATATCTTAATTAAATATTGATTATAATTAGATTTAATTCTAATTTTAATAAAGTTGTTTAGCAAAATAAAATGGTGCATTGGGCGTAATTAAATAGCTATTACTGTTCCCAAACCACACAAACGTACGCTTTATTTAACAATAAACATATCTATTTTTTGGTGCTTATATTTAGATATGTGATAGTACCCATTTTGTGTGAGCATGAATTATAACTGCCTACCATATTTATTTTTATTCGATACATTTTATTTTGTTATACATCATTGGTGGGACATTATTATTATAAAAAAAGGAGAATAGAATGAAGAAAATAGTTTGTGAACTATGTGGAGAATCAGACTTCATCAAAGAAGGGGAATTCTTTGTATGTCAAGTATGTGGCGCCAAGTACACTGTAGCAGAAGCTAGAAAATTATTCGTAGATGTTGATGCTGCCGGACCATCAGGAAGTTCTTCACCTAAATCAAATCAACAAAGTCAAACTGCTAAAGCACCAGCTGCTCAAAAAGAGCGTGACGAAGACGAATTCGCTAATGAAAATCCAGTGTTAGCACCTAAGGCTGTGCCAACAACTGTAAGAAAGGTAGTCGTTCAACAAAAGACACCTTCAAATGATCCAAGCGCTGTAAAGCGAATCGTTTCAAATGTATCAACAGCGCAACCACAAAGAGTTGTTGTTAAAAAACCTGTGGTTAAAAGGGTAGTTGTTAAAAAATCTACAACACCTATAGAAGAGGTTGTTCAAGAGCCAGTTAAACCAGCTCCAGTACAAAAACCTGTTGCCCCTGAAATTCCAAAGATGGTTGGAGAAAAAGCTCAGATGATTCAAAATTTATTCATCTTAGCACAAACAGCATATGATTCAGAAAATTATATCGATGCTGAACAATATGCTAACCGTATTATTGAAATTGATGCAACAAACTGTGATGCGTGGTTAATGAAAGGTAACTGTGCTGGTAAAAATCAAATTGGCAATTTCCGTTTAGTAGAAAGTATTAATTGTTGGAATACATGTTTATCAAATGCTTCTAAGGAAGAATATGAAGATTATGCATTCACAGTTCGTACAAATTGTATGGATATTGCAATTGATTATGTTATAAAGAACATCCAAGAATTTAAGAAGAGCCCAAGTGATGAAACATTTAATTTAATCAAGGAAAAGGTTGATTATGTTGACCCAATTATGAGAAAAGCAAACCAAACATTTGGTGTTGATATCATCACTTATGAGGATAGATTAGCTTCTAATATTGCAGCCTTAGTTAACGAAGTAAGTAAAAATGCTACAACTAAATTTGGTAAAAGAAAAGAACAACAAACTGATGCAGCTTTACAAGAATTTAAATTTACTCAAGATCAATGTATTCAAGTATGGGATTATTTAATTGATTTAGCTAAGCGTCATGGTACTGTTACAGCAATTTTAAAGAATTTAGTTAAGATGCAAGAAACTATTATTCGTTCAGTAAGCTATAAGCAATCTGGTTCTAAATTAAAAGAATCTACAGTATGTTCAATGTCTGAAAAGAACATTCGTTTAGAGAAGATTCAAAAAGCAAAATTAAAACTTGATGCTAAATTCGTTGATATTCGTAAACGTGACCGTGTTGAACAAAAGGTTAAGAATGAAAAATATTGGGAAGAACATCAAGAAGAAAAACAACAATTGCTTGATGAACGTATGAAGCTAGACCATGAAGTATTTGAACTTGAAAATTCAAAATTAAAAATGCCAAAACTTACAGAATTAAAGAAACTTGAAGAAGAAGCAATTAGACTACAAGTTTTAAAAGACAATCCAACATATTCTGGAAAAGAACGTGCAGCTTTCATGGAAGAATTAACAAAAACACGTAAGCAAATCACAACAAAGAAGCGTGAAATTGCTAATATTTTAAACCCTATTGATGAAAGAATTGAAAAATTAAAAAAGAGAATTTATAACATTGATAAGGAATTAAATCAAAACAGATAATAGATTAGACCTTCATTTTGAAGGTCTTTCTTTTTTATTGTTTTAAGTATATAATAGTTTGGGTGAATGTTTATGAAAGTAGCTATTATTGGAGCAGGAGCATCTGGACTTTTGCTTGCAACAATGCTTGATAAAAATAATATAGAATATGATATTTTTAATGCAACAGAAAAAATTGGTTCTAAAATAAAAACATCAGGAAATGGAAGATGTAATATTTCTAATATTAATTTTTCTTTTGATTCATATCATAATAATAAATTTAGTAAAATAATAAAAAATAATCAAAAAGAATTATTTGAATATTTTAAAGAATTAAAAATATATACTAAAGTTGATGAAGAAGGCAGGATGTATCCTATAAGTGAAAATTCTTTATCAGTTTTAAATATATTTAAAAAAAATATAAAAAAAGAAATAATTATAGATTTAATAACTAAAGTTGATAAAAAAGGAAAAAATTATTATTTAAATGATAAATATGGTCCATTTGATAAAATAATTTTAGCAATGGGATCTGCTGCAGGTATAAAAAATTATAATTATGATTTGATAAATAATTTAAATTTAAAATTTAATGAATTTAAGCCTTCTTTAGTTGGGTTTAAAACAAATTTAAAAATAAAAGAAATTTCTGGTGTTAGATCTAAAGCAACAACATATTTATATAATAATGATGAGCTTATTCATAAAGAAAAGGGCGAAATTATTTTTAAAGATGAAGGAATATCAGGAATAGTAATAATGAATCAATCAAGCTATTATAATTATATAGATAATAAATCAAATACAAGAATAATATTAGATTTAATAGAAGATGATTATGATGTATTAGATTCTATAATTTCACCTAAATTATTAAATTATATAAATAAAAATAATATTAATCCTCATAAATTTATAATTCCAATTATTGATACATATGAAATGGAATTTGCTCAAGTGGCAAAAGGTGGAATTTCTGTTGATGAATTTAATGATAATTTATCACTAAAAAAAGATAATAATATATATGCAATGGGTGAATTATTAGATATAGATGGTATATGTGGTGGATATAATTTAATGAATGCTTTTACAAATGCAATTTTAGTATATAAGGATTTAGTAAATGAAATATCAAATAAATGATTTTAAAATATCTCCTAAAGATGATTATAAATTAGAAGATATAATTAAAGAAAAATTTAAATTAAATAAATTTAATTATAAAATAATTCAAAAATCTATTGATGCAAGAAATAAATTAGACATTAAAATTATTTATAAATTAATGATTGATACAGATAAGCTAATAAAGGGAAAAAATGTATCAATATATAAAGATGAAAAAATTGAATTAACATATCCAAATTGGAATCATCTTAGACCTATTATAGTTGGATTTGGTCCTGCTGGAATGTTTGCTGCATTATATTTAGCAAGATGTGGTGCTAAACCAATTATAATTGAAAGAGGATCTGATATTGATGCTAGAAAAAAAGATGTTGATGAATTTTTAAAAAATAAAAAATTAAATCTTAATTCTAATGTTCAATTTGGCGAAGGTGGCGCAGGTGCTTTTTCAGATGGTAAATTGACAACTAATTTAAAAGATCCTTTAATAAAATTTATTTTAAATGAATTTTATATTCATGGTGCAAAAGAAGATATATTATATGAATCAAAGCCACATATAGGTACTGATTATTTAGCGAAAATTGTTAAAAATATAAGATTAGAAATCATAAAATTAGGTGGAACATTTTATTTTAATCATCAATTTATTGATGCAAAAAAAATAGATTCAGATATTATTGAAGTTAATGTTTTAGGATTAGATAAAATAAAGACTAATCATCTTTTGTTAGGATTAGGTCATTCAGCAAGAGATACAATAAAACATTTATATAATGATATGCATATAAAAATGCAACAAAAAGCATTTTCAATGGGTGTTAGAGTAGAGCATCCAAGAGAATTAATTGATTATGCACAATATGGTGATTTTTATAAATATTTACCATCTGCTTATTATAAGCTTTCATATCATAACAATGATAGAGGTATATATAGCTTTTGTATGTGTCCTGGTGGATATGTACTTGCATCTACATCAGATGAAAATAGTATTGTTACTAATGGAATGAGTAATAATGATAGAGCTAATTTTAACTCTAATTCAGCAATACTTGTTGATGTAAAACCATCTGATTATAATAACGGGAATGTATTAGATGGTATTTATTATCAAGAAAAATATGAAAAATTAGCTTTTTTATTGTCAAAGGATTATAAAGCACCAGCTAATTTATTTAAAGAATTTTTAAATGATGAAGTCGCAAAAGATATAAGAAGTGTTAAAACGACATATCCTCATGGCATTTATTTTATTGATTTATCTAAATGTTTACCAAATTATGTAATAGATGGAATAAAAACTGGCATTTTAGAATTTGATAAAAAAATGAAGGGTTTTAATTATGATGATGCAATATTAATAGGAATTGAATCTAGATCTTCATCTCCTGTTAGAATATTAAGAGATGATAATTTAGAATCATCAATAAAAGGAATTTATCCAATGGGTGAGGGTGCAGGTTATGCAGGAGGAATTACATCTGCAGCGCTTGATGGAATAAAAGTTGCGATGAAAATTGCAAAAGGAGAAATTAAATGAATTTAAAAGAAAAATATGATAAAACTCAAGAATTATTAAAAAATTATCGTTATGCTTCAGCAATAATTTCTTTTGATGAGGCTACTATTTGTCCTAAAAAAGATAAAAGAAGATCAAATGAAGTTAGTAATTTTTTTCAAAAAAATGTTTTAGATATTGTATCATCAGATGAATATTTTTTGAACTTAAAAGAATTATTAGGATATGATAATTTAGATATAATAACTAAAAAAAAGATTAAAAAAGAATATGAAGAATTAGAAAAAATAAGAAAAGTACCAAAAAAATTATTATATGATGAATATGATATGATTAGTAATGCAACATTATCTTGGGAAGAAGCAAAAGAATCTTTAGATTTTAATGAATTTGAATCTAATTTAGATAAATTAGTTTCTATGGAAAAAGAAAGAATAAAATATTTAGAAGATAAATATAAAGGCTATGATGTTTTATTAGATGAAATGGAAGATGATTTCACTCAAAAAGATTATGATAATTTTTTTGATTTATTAGAAAAAGAATTAAAGCCATTATTAGATCAAATTTTAAAGATGCCAAAAAAATATAATGAAAATATTAAAAATATAAAATTTGATATTGATAATCAAAAAAAATTAACAAAAATTATTTGCAATTTAATGGGTTATAATAATGAGGTTGGAGTTGTTGGTGAAACTATTCATCCTTTTACTAATGGTATTAATTCAAATGATGTTAGAACTACAACAAGATATGATGAATCATTATTATTTTCTAATTTATATTCTATAATGCACGAAGTAGGTCATGCAATTTATGAATTACAGGTTGATCCAATTTATTCAGAAACATCTTTAGCAGGTGGAGCATCTTGTGCTTTACATGAATCTCAATCTAGATTTTTTGAAAATATAATTGGTAGATCTTATGAATTTGTATCTTTTTTATATCCAATTTTAAAGGATTTATATAAAGATGAATTAAAAGATTATAGCTTTGAAGATATATATTATTATATAAATGATGTTTCTAATCAATTTATAAGAACAGAAGCTGATGAATTATCTTATCCTTTTCATATAATAATTAGATATAAAATTGAAAAAATGTTATTTAATGGAACATTAGATGCTAAAGATATTGAAAAAAAATATAATGAATTATTTGAATATTATTTTAATGTAACACCTAAAAATAAAAATGAAGGATGCTATCAAGATATACATTGGACATCAGGATTTGGATATTTTCCAACTTATGCATTAGGTAGTGCTATATCTTGTCAATTATTGCATTATATGAAAAAAGATATTGATGTTTTTGCTTTAGCAAAAGAAGGTAATTTTTCTCCTATAAAAGAGTGGCTAAAAGAGCATGTTCATAAATATGGTGCATCTTTAAAAAATAAAGAAATAATTAAATTAGCAACAAATGAAGAATTTAATCCTAAGTATTATGTTGAATATTTAAAGAATAAATTCAAAAAAATATATGATTTATAAGGTATTTTAAAATGAGAATTTTGTTTGTGTTAGAATGTACAGGTTTAATGACAAATGGTACAACAGCAAGCTGTATTAGATTTGCGAATGAATTAAATAAAAAAGGAAATGAAGTTACTTGTATTGGATGTGAATTAAAAGAAGAAAAAAAGCCAATAGAAAAATATGTAGAATTTAAAAATTATAAATTCCCCTTTTTTCAGCCATTAATTGAAAAAGAGGGGTTTCAATTTATAAAAATAGATAATTTTAAATTATATAATTTAATAAAAGAATCTGATTGTGTTCATTTTTTCTTGCCATTTAAATTAGCATCAAATGCTTTTTTAATTGCAAGAAGCCTAAATGTTCCTGTTACAGGTGCATTTCACCTACAGCCAGATACAATAACTTCAGCTATTCATATGAACTTTAGATTTTTAAATTCAATGATTTATAGTGGTTTTAGAAAATATTTATATAAAAAAATAGAATATATTCATTGCCCTTCAAAAATGATTGAAAAAGAATTAAAGCGTCATAAATATAAAAATGAATTAAGAGTTATTTCAAATGGAATAACGCCTTTTTGGCATAAAGTTGAATCAAAACCACAATATAAAGATAAATTTGTTGTTACTATGGTAGGAAGATTAGCTAGTGAAAAAAGACAAGATACTTTAATTAAAGCTATAAAAGAATCAAAATATGAAAAAAATATTCAATTAGTTTTATGTGGTCAAGGACCAAATAAAGAAAAATATTTAAAATTAGCTAAAAAATTAAAATTAACAAATGGAATTATAATAAAATTTTTGACTCAAGAAGAATTAAGAATTTTTTTATCTCAAGCAAATTTATATTGCCATTGTAGTGATGCTGAAATAGAAGGATTATCTTGTGTTGAAGCATTTTCATGTGGAACAGTACCAATTATTTCTAATTCAAAATTATCTGCAACGCATCAATTTGCTTTATGTGAAGAATCTATTTATAAAAGAGGAGATTATAAAGATCTAGCCAGAAAAATAGATTATTGGTATGAAAATAAAGATAAATTAGATGAATATAGTATAAAATATCAAAATTTATCAAAAGAATATGCATTAGAAATAGAAGTTGAAAAATTTGAACAATTTTTTATTGATGCTGTAAATAATTACAAACCATATCAATTATCTTACAAGGATAAAAGAAAAATAAAACGTATTTATAAAAAATTAATTAAAGAAAATATAGTAAATGAAATGCCTAATTTATAAATTTTATAATTTAAATATAATAAAAGTCTTCATAATTGAAGACTTTTATTAATATGATAATATATGGATGTGTAAAAATATATAATTTTATTTTTTGGTTTTAAGTTTTGTTAGAAAAAATAAGACATTTATATATAAAAATTAATATTATTGGTGAATTAAGGCTTCATTTATTTATTTATTATTTTTTTTATTGTATAATAATAAAAAAGATTATTATTAAAAAATAAAAGATAGAAAAAAGTTTTGAGAAAATATTTATTTTATTATATGAAATAATTTATACATTTATTTTATATTTTTGTATTATTTTTCTCTTTTTTAATAATTTAGTTTGCACTTATCCTTCAATGAATTTAGGTGTTGATACTTTGGCTTTAACGCAATTTAAGAACTATTGAAAAGGTATTTTATAAATTGATATATGAAAATATAGATGAAGTATCAGTATCAAAACTTGTTAATTTACTTATTGAAAATATTTAGGCATTAATGTAAATGATTTGCAGGTTTTTAGTATAAATATACAAATAAAAAAGAAAGGATTTTGAAAATATGAAAAGAATGATTTTAAGTATTACTTTTGCATTTTGTTTTATTCTTATTTTAATGTCTTTGAAAACTTATCGGTTTGAAGATGAGGAACTAACTAGAACTATCATCCCAAATGATCCTTATATATCAAATCAATCTGCATTGAATACCATTAAAGCTTATGATGCATGGAGTTATGCTACCGATGCTTCAAATATAAAAGTTGCAATTATAGGTTCTGGCATAAATGCATATCATGAAGATTTGAGTGCAAATATGAATTTTAATTATTCCTATTGTTATGATTCAAATGATTCAGCTTTTTATGACAATACTGGGCATGGAACAGCAATTGCAGGTATAATTGGAGCAACAACAAACAACAACATTGGTGTAGCAGGAGTATGTTGGGGAGTGGATATGTATTCATTTAAAGTAAATAATTCAAATGATAGCTACTCCAATTCAAATGTTGCAGCAGCAATTAATTATGCTAGTAGCATTGGAATTGATATTATAAATATGAGCTTTGGTCTGCTAGAATATTCATCTGAGGTTGATGCTGCAATTTCAAATTTTGATGGTTTAATTGTTTGTAGTAGTGGTAATTTAGGGTATGATAATGATTTATATCAGCATTATCCTTCTAATTATAGTCACGACAATATAATTGCCGTTGGTGGCATATCAAATGATTACTCAATACATCCTAATTCAAATTATGGATTAACAACTGTTGATCTTTTTGCTCCAATGGCAACTTATACAACATATTATGACTCAACAAATAGTTCACTAAAATATGCTTATCTTACTGGAACATCTTATGCAGCAGCATATGTTGTAGGCGCTGTTGCATTGCTAGAATCTGAACATCCTGATCTAACACCATTGGGAATAAAGGATTTATTGTTAAGTAGGGTTTCAAAAAAAGATAATTTACAAGGAAAATGCGTAAGTGGCGGGGCGTTAAGTTTATTTAATTTTTTCCATAATCACTCAAATACATATTCCTATTATGATAACACTTATCACACATGTACATGCTCAATATGTGGTGATTCATATAGAAGTCTACATCATTGGACACAGATTTATACAAACAATTTTGCATTAGTTGCAGAGCCAAATATTCGTATAAGATATGAATGTGTAGATTGTGGAGCATTTAGTTTGAATCCATACATTTAGTTATTAAATTTAAGGAGGCAATTCATATGAAAAAAATTATTATTTTACTTTCTAGTTTATGCTCATTATTTTTAATTTCAGTTATTATTTTATCTATATTTTTAATTCAGTCTAATAATAAATTAAAAATAAAAGAAGAAGAATTAAATAATATAGAAGAAGAACAAAAAGTTGAATATATTAATGGTCATCCAGTTTTAACTATAGATAATACTATTCCTGGTGAGGCATATTATTTTTTATATTTAACAACTGATGAAAGTAAATTAAATAAGAATTATACAGTAGATGATTTTAATTTACCTGGACTTGATGAGGTTTTAGAATTAAATAAAATAAATAATTATAATGATTTATATAATAAAAATAATTATAATAAATTATTAAGATTACATTTTATAAATCATAATGATTTTAAAGAAATAAAAATTAGAAGAGAATTATTTAATGATAAGAGAGTACTTAATTTTAACAAAAATTTAGACTTTAATTTTGGACATTCTCGATATGGTGCAAATTTAAAATTTTTTGAAACAAATTTAAATATTAAAAATATTTCTTGGATTGGAAGAGCAGTTGATGTTTTTAATCAAGGTATGATTATTGATAATTTTGAAACATTTAATGAATTGAAAAATAAATATTCTAATGTTTCAAATCAAAATTTATATATTGATTCAATGGCTTATAATTATTGTTTTTTCACTGCTGTTGAATTAAGTGCTTTTGAAAATATAGATGGTAATTATTTTGATAATAATACATTAATATATTTAAATATTGATTATAGTACGGGATCTGATGTAATTATTAATAGTTTATATGAAAATGATAATTCTTATGAATTGAATTTAACAAAATGTAATTATCCAACTGGTTCTTTTGATGATTTAACATCTATTAGTTATTTAATTGAAATTGAAGGAAAATTAGACAATAAAACAATTAATTTTAATGAAAATAGTTATAGAACTTATTAACTATAATATTTAAAATATTTTAATAGAATCATTATATTTGAATAATTATTCGGTATTTTTCAAAAAATATAGAATTATTATTGACATTGTTAAAAAAAAGAAATAAAATAATTTCAAACTGATGAGAAGGAAGTTAGTCTTTTAGCGCATTTATAGAGAGTAATGGAAGGTGGAAGCATTACATAAGCGGATAAGAAAGTGGGCCTTTGAGGGTATGGTGAAATTTAAGTAGCCTTTTCCGGGTACTCCCGTTATAGAGTTAGAATGTGATAGCATTCAAGTTGAGGTGGGTATTTTTATACCAATTAAGGTGGTACCGCAGGTGATGATTTTATAGCACTTGTCCTTTATATAGGATGAGTGTTTTTTTTATTTTTTAGGAGGAAAAATATATGATGGATTTAAATGAATTAAAAAAATATGAAGAATATGATGTTGTACCTATTAAAGATGAAATGTATTCTGATTTTACAACACCTTTAAATGTTTTAAGAAATATTAAAGAGGATTATGATAAATTTTATTTATTAGAATCTGTTGAACAAAATAGGTCTGGTAGATATTCATATTTAGGATATGATCCAATACATACTATATCTTGTAAAGATTATGTTGCGAATTTAGATGGTAAAAAATTTAAGTCTGAAAATCCATTTGATGAAGTTAAAAAGCTTTTATCTTTATATAAAGCCCCTAAAATGAAAAATATGCCTCCTTTTTCTGGTGGGATAATTGGATATGCAGCATATGATTCTTATAAATATTTTGAAAAAAAATTAGATTTAAAATCAGAAGATATAGCTCAATTTAATGATTATGAATTTTTATTATTTGATAAAGTAATTTGTTTTGATTCTTTTAATCAAAAAATATATATAATTGTTAATATAAAAACTGATTGTATTGAACAAAATTATAAAAAAGGATTAGAGGAAATAGAAAAAATAAAAAAATTAATAAAGAAATCTCCAAATTTTGAAGAAGAAAAAAATATAGTATTAAAAAGACCTTCATCAATTGATTCATATGATGAATATAGTAATAAAATAAATAAAATAAAAAAGCATATTTATGATGGAGATATTTTCCAATGTGTTTTTTCTAGAAGATTTGAAGGAAAAATGAAGG
This sequence comes from uncultured Acholeplasmatales bacterium, assembly GCA_905236965.1. Classification (GTDB taxonomy): domain Bacteria; phylum Bacillota_I; class Bacilli_A; order Acholeplasmatales; family Anaeroplasmataceae; genus Anaeroplasma. The sequence continues at coordinate 11,648 of CAJOQR010000005.1, forward strand.
GAAGTTTATTTAATGCTTATAGAGCTTTAAGAACAATAAATACATCTCCTTATATGTATTATTATAAAAATTCTAACCTAGAAATTGCTGGTTGCTCTCCTGAAACATTAGTTTCAAAAATTGATGATGAAATAACTACATTTCCAATTGCAGGAACTAGACCAAGAGGAAAAACAATTGAAGAAGATTTGAAATTAGAATTAGATTTAAGATATGATGAAAAAGAATTAGCAGAGCATAATATGTTAGTTGATTTAGGTAGAAACGATTTAGGTAGAGTTGCTAAATTTGGTACTGTTAAGGTTGTTGAATATCAAAATATATTAAGATATTCTCATGTAATGCATATCGCTTCAACTGTAAAAGCAACAGTAAAGGATAATTTAGGAAGCATTGATGTTTTAAATTCAATTTTACCTGCAGGGACTTTATCAGGTGCTCCTAAGCTTAGAGCTTGTGAGATTATAGATGATTTAGAAAAGGTAAGAAGAGGCATTTATGGTGGAGGATTAGGATATATTGATTTTACAGACAATATGAATATGTGTATTGTTATAAGAACAATTATTAAAAAAGATGATGATTTATTTTTACAAGCTGGTGGTGGAATTGTAATGGATTCTAATATTGATTCTGAATTTTTAGAAACAGAAAATAAGGCAATGGCTACCTTTAAAGCAATGGAGGAAATTTAATTATGATTTTATTAATAGATAATTATGATTCATTTTCTTATAATTTATATCAATATATTGGTTCAATAAATCCTGATATTAAAGTTATAAAAAATGATGAATTGAGTGTAGAAGAAATTAAAAAATTAAATCCATCTCATATTGTTATATCTCCTGGTCCTGGAAGACCAAAAGATGCTGGAATAATAGAAGATGTAATTAAAAATATTAATAATATACCGATTTTAGGAGTTTGTTTAGGTCATCAAGCAATTTGTGAATCCTTTGGATTAGATATTGTTAATGCAAAAAAAATATATCATGGTAAAAAAGATAAAATAATATTAGATAATAATGATCCAATTTTTAAAGGCATTGAAAAAGAAATTTATGTTGCAAGATATCATTCACTTGTTGCTGTAGGAGAAAATGAAAATATAAAAATTATTGCTAAATCATCAACAAATGAGATTATGGCTGTCAAACATATAAAATATCCAATATATGGCTTGCAATTTCATCCAGAATCTATTTTAACTAAAGATGGAATGAAAATATTAAATAATTTTTTTAAAATATAAGGAAGGTAAAATATGAAGGAATTATTATTAAAATTAACAGAAGGTAAAGATTTAACACAAGAAGAAACATTTAATGCAATATTGTCAATAATGAAAAATGAAGTAGACCCAGCAATGACAGGAGCATTTTTAACTGCATTATCAATAAAAGGAGAAACTCCAGATGAAATTGTTGGTGCTGTAAAAGCTATGCTTGAGGTTGCTGAAATTATTGATCCTGGTTATGATGTTTTAGATATAGTTGGAACAGGTGGAGATAGATCTTTTTCATTTAATATTTCATCTGTTTCATCAATTGTTATTGCAGCCTCTGGTGTAAAGGTTGCAAAGCATGGAAATAGATCTGTTTCATCAAAATGTGGTGCAGGTGATTTGTTTGAAGCATTAGGAGTTAAATTTGATTTTGCATCTAAACATGCAAAGGAAGTTTTAGATAAAGCAGGAATTGTATTCTTGTTTGCACCAGTATATCATAAAGCAATGAGATTTGTAGGTCCTATTAGAAAAGCATTAGGTATAAAAACAATATATAATATTATGGGACCACTTATTAATCCTATGAATGCTCAATATATGGTATTGGGTGTTTATAAAAAAGAATTAGTAAGACCTGTTGCTGAGGTTTTAAAGAAAAAAGGCTTGAAAAGTGCAATGGTTGTTTATGGAGAAGATGGTGTTGATGAGGTATCAATTGCAGCTCCAACATATGTTGCAGAATTTGTTAATGGTGGAGAAATTTTTGAATATATATTAGATCCAAAAAATTATGGATTTGAATATGGATTACATGAAGATTTAATTGGTGGTGATCCTAGTGTTAATAAAAAAATAGCGCTTGATATTTTAAATGGCATTACAGGACCTAAGCGTGATGTAGTTATCCTAAATTCTGCTTGCGCAATTCATGTTTTTAAAGGCATTTCTATAGAAGAAGCTATAAAAGAAGCAAAAGTTGCAATTGATAGTAAAAAAGCATTAGAAACATTAAATAAATTTATTGAGGTTACAAATGATATTAGATGAAATAGTATCTAAAAGAAAATTATATTATGAACAAAAAGAAAAAGAAGTTCCTTATGATGTTTTATTAGATAAAGTTAAAAATTCTAAAAAAGAATATAAATTATATGATTTATGTAAGAAAAAAGATTTTATCTTGCTTGCAGAATGTAAAAAAGCAAGCCCTTCAAAAGGAATAATAAGTGAGGAATATAATTATTTAAAAATTGCATCTGATTATGAAAAAGGTGGATGTGATGTTATAAGCTGCTTAACAGAGCCTAATTATTTTTTAGGCAGTGATGAGCATTTTATAAATATAAGAAAAAAAGTTAATACTTTAATGTTAAGAAAAGATTTTATTTTTTCTAAATATCAAATAGTTGAATCTAAATTATTAGGTTCTGATGTGGTTTTATTAATTTTAGCAATATTAACTGGTGAGGAAGTAAAAGAATTTTTAAATTTAATTCATGAATTAGGTATGTGTGCTTTAGTTGAAACACATGATGAAGAAGAAATTAAAAGAGCTATTAAATTAGGATCAAAGGTCATAGGAGTTAATAATCGTAATTTAAAGGATTTTTCAATAGATTTTTCAAATGCTTTAAATTTAAGAAAAAAATATCCATCTGTTTATATGATTAGCGAATCAGGCGTTAAAGAAGCTAAAGATATAAGGTCATTGAAACTTGCTGGTTTAAATGGAGCTTTAGTAGGAGAAGCTTTGATGAGATCAAATGATCCTTATACTGAATTAATGAAATATAAAAAAGCATTAACTGTTCCAAAAATTAAATTTTGTGGAATAAAAAGGAAAGAAGATATAGAAGCTGTTAATAAATTAAAGCCAGATTTTATAGGATTTGTTTTTGCAAATGAATCAAAAAGAAAATTATCACTTGCTGAAGCTTCTAAATTAAAGAAAAAATTATCTGAAGATATAATTGTTATAGGCGTATTTAAAAATCAACCTAAAAATTTAATAGTTGAAGCCTGTAAAAAAGGAATTATTGATATAATTCAGCTTCATGGCGATGAAGATGATTTATATATTAAAGAGTTAAAAAATATGGTTGATAATGAAATTATATCAGTATATAGAACATCTAAATACGCTGAATATGTAATGTATGATTCTAAAATTCCTGGTCAAGGAACTAAAGCTAAATATTATAATAGAGCTAAAAATAAGCCTGTATTTTTAGCTGGAGGTATAAATATAAATAATATAGATGAAATAATTGCTTTAAATCCATATGCAATTGATATTTCAACAGGAATAGAAACTGATGGAGTTAAAGATTATAATAAAATGGAAGAAATTATTAAGAAGGTAAGAGATTATGAGTAATACTAAATTTGGCGAATTTGGTGGTCAATATATTCCTGAGACATTAATGAATGCTGTTATAGAAGTTGAACAAGCTTATAATAAATATAAGGATGACCCAGAATTTAATGCTGATTTAAACAAATTATTAACTGAATATGCTAATAGACCATCTAATTTATATTATGCAGAAAAATTAACAAAAAAATTAGGTGGAGCTAAAATATATTTAAAAAGAGAAGATTTAAACCATACAGGAAGCCATAAAATTAATAATGTTTTAGGTCAATTATTATTAGCCAAAAGAATGGGAAAAACAAGAGTAATTGCTGAAACAGGTGCAGGTCAACATGGTGTTGCAACCGCAACAGGTGCGGCACTTTTAGGCTTAGAATGTGAAATTTTTATGGGAGAAGAGGATACTAAAAGACAAGCATTAAATGTTTTTAGAATGGAACTATTAGGTGCTAAGGTCCATAAGGTTACATCAGGAACTAAAGTATTAAAAGATGCAGTTAATGAAGCAATGAAGGAATGGAGTAAAAGGATGGATGATACATTATATGTATTAGGCTCTGTTATGGGACCACATCCTTTTCCAACAATGGTTAGAGATTTTCAATCTGTAATATCAAAAGAAATTAAAGCTCAAATACTTGAAAAAGAAAATAGATTACCTGATATGATAATAGCATGTGTTGGTGGTGGATCTAATGCGATGGGCGCTTTTTATAATTTCATTGATGATAAGGAAGTTGAGCTTGTAGGATGTGAAGCTGCAGGAAAAGGTGTTAATACTCCTTTAAATGCTGCTACTATAGCTAATGGTAAAATGGGAATTTTTCATGGTATGAAATCACTTTTTTGTCAAAATGAATATGGTCAAATTGATGAGGTTTATTCAATATCAGCAGGCCTAGATTATCCTGGTATAGGTCCTGAGCATGCATATTTAAATTCAATAAAAAGAGCTAAATATGTTCCTATAACTGATGATGAGGCTGTTAATGCATTTTTAGTTTTATCTCAAGAAGAAGGTATTATTCCTGCAATAGAATCAAGTCATGCTTTAGCATATTGCATAAAGGTTGCTCCTACAATGAGTAAGGATAAAATAATAGTTGTTAATTTATCTGGAAGAGGAGATAAGGATTGTGCCTCTATTGCTCGTTATTTAGGAAAGGGTGATATTCATGAATGATTTTTTAAATGTATTTAATAAAAAAGCTTTTATTGCATTTATAACTGCTGGAGATCCTAATTTAGATAAAACTATAGAATTTGTTGATACAATGATTAATGCAGGTGTTTCTTTAATAGAATTAGGCATACCTTTTTCAGATCCTATTGCTGAAGGTGATGTTATAAGTGAAGCTGATATTAGAGCTTTAAAAAGTAAAACAACAACTGATAAAATTTTTGATGCTGTAAAAACTATAAGATTAAAGCATAAAGATTTTCCACTTGTTTTTATGACTTATGCTAATCCTGTTTATTCATATGGTTATGATAAATTTTTTAAAAAATGCCAAGAGCTAAATATGTTAGGCGTAATTATTCCAGACCTACCTTTTGAAGAAAAGAATGAAGCAGCTTTAATAGCAAAAAAATATAATCAAACAATTATTTCAATGATAGCTCCAACAAGTGAAGATAGAATTAAAAAGATAGCATTAGATGCAGAAGGTTTTATATATTTAGTATCTTCATTAGGTGTAACAGGTATGAGAGATACATTTTCTTCTAATTTAGAAGATATAGTAAAAAAAATAAAAGAATATACAAATACACCTGTTGCGATTGGATTTGGTATTAAAAATGAAGAACAAGCTTACCAAATGTCAAAAATTGCAGATGGTGCTATAGTTGGTTCTGCGATAGTATCTATTATTGCTAAATATCAAGATAATGCTTCTCCTTACATATATGATTATTGTAAAAAAATGGTAGAAGCATGTCAAAAAGCTGATTAATTTTATAATTGTTAATAATTTAATAAAATTTGACATAATAAAAAATATGTCATATCATTAAATTATAAGCCGACTAATTTTTAAATTTAAGGACGCAAAATATAGACCCTATTGTGGTGCTAAATAAAAAAAATTATGTGTCCTTTTTTTATTAAAAATATTTTAATGTGGTGGTGGAATTATGAATATTAATGAAATTAAATGGTTAAAAGATGAAGATCCAGAATATATAATTGATCCTTTAACAAAACTTATAAATAGAAATTTTATTATAAAAATTGTTGAAGGATTAATAGAAGAAAAAACACCTTTTTCACTAATGATTTTAGATTTAGATAATTTCAAAAAAATTAATGATTCATATGGCCATATGGCTGGAGACTTTATTTTAAAATCTGTTGGTGAGAATATAGAAAAATATTATAAAGATATTTATATCGGTAGATTTGGTGGAGATGAAATAATATTAATTGTTCCTGGATTAGATAATTATAATGATACACATAATTTTTTAGAAAAATTGTATGAAAGAAATAAGATATTTAGAAGATATTATAATGAAAATACAAAAGATATTTATCTAACTGCAACATTAGGATCATCTAATTATCCAAAGGATGGACTTAATTTTGAAGAATTATTTAATAAAGCAGATAAAGCTTTATATAGAGGTAAATCAAAGGGTAGAAATTGTTATATTATTTATGTTGAATCAAAGCATAAAGATATAATTATTAAAGAAAAAGTCAATAGAAATGTAATAGAATATTTTAATTCAGCAATTAGAATGTTTGATGTTTTAAAGGGTGAAAATAATAAATTTGATATAATAGATATAATAAAAAATTCAATTGATTTTTTATATTCTGAATTACATTCATCTGGCGCTTATTTTTTAACAAATGAAGGTAAAATTTTATCAAATAATTATGAGGAATTTAAAAAGACCGAAATTGCTTTTCAACCACATATTGATCTATTATTAAAAGGTGATAAATCTTTTTTTGAAACACCACTTACAAAATATAAAATGCAAGATCCTGACCTAAGAGAATTCTTAGAAAAAAGAAAAATACAATCTATATTAATTGTTAAGATTGATGGCGATAATGATTTTGGTGGTTATATTTTAATTTGTGAAAAAGAAATAACAAGAGTATGGCAAGAAAGTGAAGTTGCTTTAGTAATGTATGTTGCAGCATTATTAGAATTAGAAATAATTAAATTAAATAAATAAAAATATTTTTTTTAAAAAATTAAAAA
>CAJOQR010000006.1 GCA_905236965.1 uncultured Acholeplasmatales bacterium
AAGGAAATTAGCTTATTTGGTTCTCAAAGTGGTGACAAATATATGAGAGAACAATACGAAAAATGTCATGGTTATATTAATGATTTAACAGCGTTTGGATGGCAACCTACCCAAACTGCATCAAGAAGAAGCGGTAGATCATCACATAGTGTTCAAATCATGGCAAGAGAAACTTCAATGCGAAATTATGAAAAATATTGTAGCTTAGAAGAAGAATATGAGGATGCAAAAGATAGTATCAAGCATTATGATTCTATGGAACCATTGACAGTTTTATTACTATTATTGTTATTAATAGCTCCAGGCGTTATATATATTATTTATAAGTGTAATCAAAAAGCTACAATTGAAGAACATAATAAACAATGCAAGCAACAAATGCAAAAAGCTGTTTTTGCAGCCAAAAATATTAAATAAGGCAGGATAAATAAATGAAGAAAAAATTAATTATAAGCTTATTAGCAGCATTAACTTTATTTTTTACTATAACATCATGTGATGATAGTTCTAATAGTACTCCAACAAATAATCCTCCTGTTGTAGATCCAATAAATAATCCATCAACAGATCAAGGCACAAATAATTCATCAACTGACCAGAATACAAATAATCCATCAACAGATCAAGGTTCAGATTCATCTTCAAATACACAAAATGATGAAGCTTTACAATTAGCATCTTATAAAACTGCTGCAGTTTCTAAATTAGATGAAATTGTAAACCCTGTAATTGCTAAAATTACAAATGAAGAATTAAAATCTGCAATTTTAGCATATTATAATACTGAAAAAGCATATATTAATGGAATAACTGATTTAGATACAGCAAAGGATGCTTTAAATAAGGTTATTGAAGATACAAAAGTATTTGCTAATGATACATTAGCTCCACTTGCAGTAGAAAAATTAAATGCAATTATTAATCCATTAATTGCTGCAATTCCTGATGCTGATTTAAAATCATCTGTTCAAGATTTTTATGATACTGAATTAGATAAAATTGCATCTATTGAAACATTAGATAAAGTTGCAGATATATATGAAGAAATTTTAAATGATACAAAAGAATTTATTAAAACAGAAACAGAAAAGGTAGTAGCTGAATTAAAAAATAAAGCATTGGAAAAGCTAAATCCTTATGTTACTGCATTAATTGATAAGATTCCTTTTGATACATTAAAAACTGATACACAAGCCTTCTATGCTTTAGAATTAAAAAAATTAGAAGCTGTTAATACAATCGAAGGTGTAGAGCCTTGTTATGAAGAAATTAAGGCTGACTTGGAAGCTTATGCACTAACTGAAACTAAAAAGCTAGCAACCAAAGAATTAGAAGATGTTATTGATGCTGGTCTTGATAAGATTCCTAATCAAGATTTAAAGGATGATTTAGAAGATTTTGCTGATACAGAAATTGCAAAGCTTAATGCTGTAACTAAATTAGAAGATGTTGCTACAACATTAGAAACTGTTTTAGAAGAAACAGCAGCTCATATTAAAGAATTATTAATTTCATCAGTTAAAGATTATTTAGCAAGATTAACTCAAATTGAAACAACAACTGCTTATGATTATATACCAGAAGCTATGATTCCAACTTATCAAGCAAATGTAGTTAGTGAATCTGCAATTAATTATGATTTTACATCATTTACTAATATTTCAGATATTAATAAAGCTGGATATGGTGAACAATGGCAAATGGTAGTTGAAAATATTAATCAATCAGTTACTATGGCTAAAGTATTTAATGTAGCTCAAACAATTTTAAGCGCTGCTGCTAATGCAGTTGATATTTACATTACTAATTCATATATAGATGAAATGTCATATGAATTTAGTGGTACAGGATATAGCGCTAAATTTGAATTTAAAAATAATAAATTAATATTCAATATAAATATTACTTCATCTATTACAGTACCTGGAATAGGAACTGTAAAGCCTGTTGTTAAGATGGAATTTGATATAATTAATGATGCTAAAGGTATGTTTATTTCTTTAGGAGATGCATATAAGATTAAATATGTTGTTAGACCAGATGCTTATGAAATGGCTACAACATATGGTGTTACAATTTTAGGTCATGAAGGTTCTAGATCATCTTATTTATCAATATCTAAAGCTAAAGATGCAACAACAAATAAAGAAAAGACTATAGGTCATATTTATGAATATACAACTTTAGATGGTTCTGATAAAATTAAAGCTTGTGCTGATTTCTATGTTGAAGATGGATATGTATCAGTTGTTGGTAATAAAGCTTCTGGCATGGTGGGCTTTGATGGATATGTAAATGAATTATATAAAGCTTCAGAAGGTAGATTGTTAGGATATGAAGTGAAAGAAGAAAAGACTATATCTGGAATTACAGGAACTTATAATACTTTATGGTTTAATTTATGGGATATTTCAGGTATTAATTCTATTAAAGTTACTGATAAGTCTGATGCTAATCAATCATCTAGAAGTACAGTTGATGTATATTTAAATGGTTCATCTTCATTATTTGTTCCTACATATAATAAAAAAATAATCAAGACAAGTAGAAAATATGATATTGAATATCGTTCTAGATTCTATTATACATATGATGCTGAAAATCAAAAATATGTAGCTAATGAAATTAAAGTACCTATGATGTTTATTCAAGAAGATAATAGTATAGATTCTAATTTTACAGATTATCCAGCAAATATGTTAGCTGATAATGGTATTACATCATCAGTTATTATGAATCAAAATGATTTAAATAAGGTTTTAGCTGATTATGATACATTAATTGATATATTTATTCAAAATAAGGATAATATGTCATCAGAAGAGATAATTACATATTTATCACAATATGAATAATATGTATTAATAGTAATAATTCAAAAGAATAATTATGTAATTATAGTTACAAAAAAAAGGAAGTTTTGACTTCCTTTTTATTTGTTTGTAATGACTTTAAGTTTTATTGGCTTAATGGGACCAGTTTTTTTTCTGATTTGTCTATGCATTGATAAATGCTGTTCAGTTGTTGCCTTTTTATTATATTCTACAATTGAATTATATCTATAAGCAATTGGGCAAGAGTTTTCATGAAATTTATAACCATATATTATATACATTCCTTGAGTGCATAACCCAGATATTAAACTTATACCATTATTAAAGAAGTATTCAGACAAATATTTTTCAGTTTTTAAGTCTTGGTCACTTGGGCCTAATAAATTCCACCATCTATCCTGTGTGTGGGGATGATTATGAAATTCAATTATCGTATAACAATTTTTTTGCTTGGCTAAAGAAACTAATAATTCTATTGGTATTTTTGGAGAAACTTTTTCATTATTTGGCCCCTTATTTAACCATATATATCTACTATTTTTTTCATCACAAAACACAAAAGCTATCCACTCATGACGTTTATGCCTTAATAAATCAGTTAGAAAAACTGGTATATGCTCAATTGGAATATTTAATGTATCTAATCTTCCATCAGAATTAAGTGAAGATCTATATGAATCAGTTGCTCTATACCCTACTTTTTTAAATTTGAATTTATTCTCAATATATTTTTTAAATCTTAAATCATATAATAGTTTTAATTCATCATCATTTAATGGTCTTGAATGCTCTTGAATCCATTTTTCTTCATTCTTTTTTGCATTTATACTCCAGACGATTATTAATCCGAAAACAATAGCGTAAAAAATTATACAAATAATTATTCCGACAATAGTTGATTGCCGATTTTTTATTTCTTCATTAACAGTATAGCAAATTTCTAAAAAGGACATTTTAGTCACCTCTATCTTATGACTTTTTTAATTTTGCTTTATACAAAATGTTGCATATAATGGTATAGATTTTATGTTGTTTTCAAATCCAAAATTCTTTTGAGTTATTCTAATAGAATATGCTGGATTATATTTATCAACATATGATTTTAAACTTCTAGATTTATTGTTAATTGATGCTTTAACTTCAATAGGTATGATATCATTATTGATTCTAGTTATAAAATCGATTTCTGCATCACTATTACTCGTCCAATAATATAGATGTAATTTATTTATTGTTAATTGATTAAATACATAATTTTCTGTTAAACCACCTTTAAATATATCAAAAAGAGGATTTTCTCCTAAAATATCTTCATAATGTATATCTTGAAAAGCACAACATAAACCAACATCATTCATATAAAATTTAAAATCAGAAAGTGATTTATATGCATCAAGTGGCAACATTATGCTTTCTAATCTATATAGCTGAGTCGCAATACCTGATAAACATAACCATTCTATTGCATTTTCAAATTCAACTGCCCTACCACCTTGCTTAATAAGCTTATATTGAAATTTTTTGTTTTCTTTTGCTAGCTGAGTACTAATGCTTTTATAAATTATTTTAGTTTTAGGAATATCTGTTTGTTTATTATATTTACCCATATCATTTTGATAAGCTTCTAAAATGTTTTGTTGAATTATTCTTACTAAATCAGGATTATGATTTTTATTAAATTCATTTACAGCTTCTGGCATTCCACCAACAAATAAATATTCTTTATAATAATTTAATGCTATTTCATGAAAAGCTGTATCTAATTTTTTTGATGCTTTATAATGTTCTTTAATCATATCTATTAGCTTTTGTTCATTTTTAGCCATTAAATATTCTTCAAAATCAAGAGGATATAGATTCATAAAATCAACCTTGCCAACAGGAAAAGAGTAGTTGTTTCTATTAACTGATACTCCAAGTAGTGAACCTAAGGCAATAATATGATAACCATTAGCTTCTTCATTGAAATATTTTAATGAAGTAATTGCTTCAGGGCATGATTGAATTTCATCAAATATAATTAAAGTATTTCCTTCAAAAATTTCTTTTCTTTTATATAATGATAATTTATTAATGATTGATGACGGTGTTAAATCATTAAAAAATTCATGCAATTTTAAATCTTTTTCAAAATTACAATAAACGCTATTAGAATATTCACAACCTGCAAAATAATTAACAATATAAGTTTTTCCAACTTGCCTTGCTCCTTGTAATATCAATGGTTTTCTATTGGCGCTATTTTTCCAATTTTGTAAATCCTTATATATTTTTCTTTCCATATTGCAATTCCTCCGTCTAT
>CAJOQR010000007.1 GCA_905236965.1 uncultured Acholeplasmatales bacterium
CCCACAAGTTGTGGGACGATTTCAAGTTTTTCTTTATATAGCAAATAAAACTTTTCAATATAACGCAAATTTTTAGGAGATAATCCGGAAATGTCCGGTAAATTTTAGCATTTTAAGCATTATTTCAGCATATTTGCTTTGTATCGGTTCTTACGTTTCAATATGGTGCCGTTAAAAGGATTCGAACCTTCGACCTACTGATTACGAGACAGTTGCTCTACCAACTAAGCTATAACGGCTTTGATAAAATTATTTTTTAAGTATTAAGAATTTTCATTAAAAATAAAAGCCTCAAAATTTAAATGAGACTTAAAATTTTGAACTGGTGACCAGTATGGGGTTCGAACCCATGAATGTTGCCTTGAGAGGGCAATGTGTTAACCATTTCACCAACTGGCCAAGGCATTACATATGAGCTTATGCACATATGTAATAATATCATATTTTTTATTATTTTTAAAGATTTTCACAAACTGTTTTAATTCTTTTTTCTACCTCAGGAATTCCTAATATTTGAATAACATAATATAAATTAGGAGAATTTTTTCTTCCTGTTAATGCTATTCTTAGCATTTCAGCTATATCACCAGAATGTCCTTTATATATTTCTTTGTTTGCTTTCCATTCTTTTTTATCAGCTGCAAAGCCATAATTTTTACCATATTCTTTTAAAGAATTAAACCAATTTTCTTCATCTAAAGATAAATCTATTGTTTTTGGATAATTTAATAATATATCTTTAATATCTTTTTTATCCATCAATGGATTCCATTCTAAATTAGTTTTATCTATTGAATAATAATTTTCATCATAGAAAAAAGATATAACAGGGTAAATATCTGAATATTTAGCATAATCTTTACGAGGCTTTTCTTTTTGTCTATCTATATTTAATATTTTTATAAATTTATCTTCATCTGATATAATTTTATTATAAAAATCTAAATCATAAACTTTAGCCCAAGATTTAACTTCTATTAATAAATCTTCTGCTTTTTTATAAGCCATTCTTTCTTTTGATATATTAGCTACTTTTGCTATATCAAATAAAGCACCATCTAAGCTCATTTTATCAAAAGATAATTTAAAATCGTAAAAATCTTTATCTAAATTTTCATTTCTCCATGCTTCATAATTTGAATTAGCTATAGTTAATAAATATTCAATGAAACCATATTTAGGATATCCTTGCTCTAAAAAGAAAGAAACTGCTGCTTCTGGATCTTTTCTTTTAGATAATTTTCTTCTTATTCCATCTTCTGTTTTCATAATAACAGGTAGATGAGCATAACGTGGTCTTTCAAATCCTAATGTATCAAAAAGCTCTAGATGTATTGGAAGACTTGATAACCATTCTTCACCTCTTGTAACAACATTTGTTCTCATAAAATGATCATCAACTAAATGAGCAAAATGATAAGTTGGTAATCCATCGCTTTTTAATATAACTATATCTTGGTCATTTTGAGTTAATTCTAAATCACCTTTGATTTCATCATGGAAAAATATTTTATTATTATGATCTCCTAAAGATTTAAATCTAATAATATATGGATCACCATTTTTTATTTTTTCTATTGCTTTATCAACAGGAAAATCTCTATATTTAGCATATTTACCATAATATCCAGGAATTTCTTTTGCTTCTTCTTGCATTTTTCTTAATTCAGCTAATTCTATAGAACTACAAAAGCAAGGATAAGCTCTTCCTATTTCAATTAAATGCTTTATAACAATTTCATATATTTCTTTTCTATCAGATTGCTTATATGGCCCATATAAACCAATTTCTTTATCATCAGAAATATATCCTTCATCTGGAATGATATCAAATATTGATAATTGTTCAACTAAAGATGCACCTGAGCCTTCAATTTCTCTTTTTGTATCAGTATCTTCTAATCTAATATAAAAAACTCCATTTGTTTGTTTAGCAAAAAAAGATGATACTAAGCATGTAAATAAGCTTCCTGTATGTAAAAAGCCTGTTGGACTTGGAGCAAATCTTGTAACTAATGCATCCATAGGCAAATCTCTTTTTGGATATCTTTTTTCTAAATCTTCTATTGTTAAATTAATATTTGGAAATATTAAATTAGCCAAATCAATATTATTTGCCATTTGATTACCTCTATTCTTGTATATAAAAATTATTTATATTTAATAATTTAATATGACTTTAGTATTTTATACTAAATATGATTTTTAGTCAAATAATTAAGCACCCAAAGGTGCTTTATTTTAAATATTAATTAGGTATATTTTTAAGACAATTTTCACATATACCATAATATATAATATCCATATCTTCAATCTTATTATTAGAAAGATATGAATCATATTTTGTAGATATATTAACCTCATTTTGTGTTAAATCAATAATATTTCCACAATGCTTACAAACAAAATGATAATGCTTTGATTTTGTTGTTTCATAAACCTCAGAACCATTAAGCTTTAATTTTTTTATTTGTTCATCTTCTAATAAAATAACTAAATTACGATAAATTGTTGCAAGCGATATATTATCATAATTTTCATTTATATATTCAATTAAATCTTCTGTTGTTGCATGCCCTAAATATTTAAGTGAATCATACACAATTTGTCTTTGATTAGTATTTCTTCTTAACATAATTATATCCCTTATAAAGAATTCTTTTATTCATTATAAGTCATTTTTTTTATTTTAGTCAATACTAAAAAATAAAAGAGATTGTTTCTCTTTTATTCTTCTTTTTCACTTCTTTTTTTAGCATCATATTTTTTACGTTCAACTGTATCTAATATTTTCTTTCTTAATCTAATATGATTAGGAGTAACTTCAACAAGCTCATCATCATTTATAAATTCTAAACAATTTTCTAATGTTAAAATTCTTGGCTTTTTAAGAACAACTGTTTGATCTTTATTTGAAGATCTAGTATTAGTTTGTTGTTTTGCTTTAACTACATTAACTGCTAAATCTAAATCTTTATTAGCTTCTCCAACAATCATACCTTCATATATATCTTCACCTGGTGCAATAAACATAGAGCCTCTATCTTCTAATGCACCAATTGAATATGCAGTTGATTGTCCTAATGCCATTGATACTAAAACTCCTGTTGTTCTTTCAGCAACATTAACACTTTCCATTGGACGATATTCTAAAAATGAATGATTAATAATACCATATCCTTTGGTTGCAGTCATAAAATCTGTATTAAATCCTATTAAACCACGTGAAGGAATATTATAAATAATTCTTGTTTGTGTTTCTGTATTAGACATAGTTTCTAATTGTCCATGACGATTTCCCATCATTTCAATTACAGCACCTGCAGAATCATTAGGAACATCAATTACACAATATTCATATGGTTCACATAAAACGCCATCAATTTCTTTCATAATAACATGAGGTCTTGATACTTGGAATTCATACCCTTCTCTTCTCATGTTTTCAATTAAAATACCTAAATGTAATTCTCCTCTTCCTGAAACAGTCCATTCTTCTGCAAGCTGAACTCTTTCAACCTTTAAAGATACATCTTTTTGTACTTCTCTAAATAATCTATCTTCAATTTTAGATGCAGTAACTAACTTACCATCTCTACCACAAAAAGGTGATGAATTAGTTCCAAATGTCATTTGAACTGTTGGTTCTGAAATATGTATTTTTTCTAAGGGCGCTTCTAATCCAACATTACAAATTGTTTCTCCAACAGAAATATCACCTAAGCCAGAAACAGCAACTATATCACCAGCATAGCCTTCTTTAATTTCAATTCTATCAAGGCCTAAAAATCCAAATAATTTTTGAACTCTAAATTGTTTTATAGAACCATCAAGTCTACAACAAGAAACAATATCGCCTGATTTAATTGTTCCTTTATGAATTCTTCCAATACCTATTCTTCCAACAAAATCTGTATAATCTAATAATGCTGGTTGTAATTGTAAAGGTGCATCTTTATCCATTGAAGGTGATGGAATATATTTAATAATCATATCTAATAAAGGTTCCATTCCTTCTTTTTGAGTATTAACATCAATATCTAAAGAGCATGTATTATTAACTGCAGATGCATAACAAATTGGAAAATCCAATTCATCCTCATCACATCCTAAATCAATAAATAATTCCAATACCTCATCAATAACCTCTAATGGTCTTGCAGAAGGCTTATCAACTTTATTAATTACAACTATTGGTTTTAGGTGTGCTTCAAAAGCTTTTTTTAAAACAAATCTAGTTTGAGGCATAGTTCCTTCATAAGCATCTAC
>CAJOQR010000008.1 GCA_905236965.1 uncultured Acholeplasmatales bacterium
TTATATATTCAATATTTTTTTAGCATTTAAACCCATAATATTTTTATAATCTTCTTCATTTAAATTTAGACTATTCATAAATTCTACATATTCTTTTTGGTTAGACCAAGGAGCATCTGTTGCGAATAATATTTTTTTTGATGAATGCTTTTTTATAAATTTTATTATTTCTTCTTTTTGTAATAATTTTATTTTTTTATCGTTTTGTATTACTTCTTTTAAAGAAAATGCAGTATCAATATAAAAATCTTTTCCTAATATATCATTATATACTTCATCCCACATTTTCCATGAGCCCATATGTGCTAAAACAAAAATTCCTTTATTTTTTAATTTATTATAACAATTTAAAATTCTTTTAGGTGATGCTTTTATATCACTTTCAATTCCAATATCAATTCCAGCATGAATTATTACAATTAAGCCTAATTCAAAAGCTTTATCAATTATTTTAATATATTTATTATCATCAATATATGTTTTTTGATATTCAGGGTGTAATTTTATCCCTTTTATGCCATTTTCTTTTAATCTTATTAATTCTTCTTCATAAAATTCATAATCAGGATGAATTCCACCAAATGATAATATATTATAATATTCTTTTGAATTATTTACATTTATAGCAAAATCATTTATTGATTTTGTTTGAGATGGTGATGTAACAACTGGTAATACAATTGAATAATCAATTAAAGCTTCTTTTGTTTTAATTGATAAATCTGATATAGTACCATCATGAAAAGCTTCTGTTTTAGCTGCTTTTTTTAAAGAATCTAATGCTTTTGATGCTATTTTATCTGGAAAAGCATGTGTATGAAAATCAATAATCATAATTAATCCTTATTATAACAAGAAAATAATTCATCTACATTTTCTGGTGCTTTTGTAAAAGAAGATACAATTGGTACTATTATAAAGCTTAATAGCATAGCTAAAACTCCCATATATATAGAATCTCCCATGCTAAACCATAAGCAATGTGCACTTCTTAATTCAATTGTTGCTCCTGAAAAGCTTATAATTAAACTTAAAATTGCAAGACCAACACCTACACCAAAAGATGCCCAAACTGAGGCTTTTGTTGTTTTTTTCCAATAAAGTCCATAGAAAAATGGTCCTATAAATGCACCTGATATAGCACCCCAAGAAATACCCATAAGTGATGCAATATCTTTTGTATATCTTTCAGGTCCATAAACCTGGAAAATTGCCATTAATGCAGAGATAATAATAAATACAACAACAAATATTTTTAATAAATTTAATTTTTTCTTTTCATCTACATTTTTATTTATATCTATTAAATCAAATGTAACTGTTGCAGCACTTGTATGTACTAAGCCAGATAAAGTAGACATTGATGCAGCTAAAACTAATACTAAAACAATTGCTACTATAACAACAGGTAATTTTGAAATCATTTCAGGAATTATAGTTGAAGATTTTGTATCAGAAAAAATTCTTCCAAATCCTCCAATAAAATAGCATCCTCCTGCAACTATTACTGCAAAAATAGTTGAGATAAGTGATCCTTTTCCTATTTGCTTTTCATCTTTTATTGAATAAAATTTACCAATCATTTGTGGTAAGCCCCAGCATCCAAATGATGTTAATAAAACAACAAATAATAAATGAATTGGATCAGGTCCAAAAAGTGATGTATATTCCCAACCACCTTCAGTAGCTAATTTTTCTAATGATTCCATTAAGCCACCATTTAAATTTAAAGCAAATATTACAACTAATATAATACCTATTAGCATTATTATACCTTGAATAAATGAATTAATTGATGTTGACATAATTCCACCTAAAATTACATATAATCCTGTAATAACTGAAATTATTAAAACCCATGCCCAATATGGAACACTTGCAGAAAAAGTAACATTAAATAAATATGATAAACCATTATATAATGCAGCTGTATAAGGTATTAAAAATATAAATATTATTATTGAAGCTGCAATTTTTAAAGCTTTTGAATTAAATCTTTTTGAGAAAAAATCAGGCATTGTTGAGCTTTCTAAATGCTGTGTCATAATTCTAGTTTTCTTTCCTAAAATTTTCCATGGTAAAAGAGAACCAATAAATGCATTACCTAAGCCAATCCAAAATGCAGATATACCAAATGCCCATCCAAATGATCCAGCATATCCAATAAATATTACAGCTGAAAAATAACTAGTTCCATATGCAAAAGCCGAAAGCCAAGGACCAATTGTTCTTCCACCTAATACAAAATCTGATGAGCTTTTAGCTCTTTTTCTACAATAAAATCCAATATAAATTGTTGCTGCAAAAAATATAATTATAAATAAAATTTTAACCCACATTTTATTCTCCTATTCTGTTGTTTGAATTTCAACAAGTGATTTTCCACAATAAATTTCTCTTAATTTTGGCTTTTCTATCTTACCAGTTGCATTTCTAGGTACTTTAGCAAAAATAATTTTTTTAGGTCTTTTATATCTTGGAAGATCAAAACAAAATTCATTTATTTCATCTTCTGTTGCACTCATACCTTCTTTTATTTCAATTATTGCAGCTGTAATTTCACCTAATCTTTTATCTGGTAAGCCAATAACTGCAACATCTTTAATTTTATTATTTTTTCTTAAATAATCTTCTATTTGTACAGGATATATGTTTTCTCCTCCTGTAATTATTACATCCTTTTTTCTATCAACTAAATAAATAAATCCATCTTTATCATATTTAGCCATATCACCTGTATATAACCAACCATCCTTTAAAGTTTCTTCGGTTGCTTTTTTATTTTTATAATATTCGACCATTACACCTGGGCCTTTAACAATTAATTCTCCTACTTCTTCAATTCCAACTTCTTTTCCATCATTTACTATTTTTACATCCCATAAATATCCAGGAACTCCTATTGCACCAACATGATCAACATTTTCAACACCTAAATGAACACAACCAGGGCCAATTGATTCAGATAATCCATAATTTGTATCATATTGATGATGTGGAAATACTTTTAACCATCTTTGAACTAAGCTTGGAGGTACAGGCTGTGCACCTATATGCATTAATCTCCATTGATCTAATTTATAATTTTCTAATTTTATATCTCCTTTATCAATTGAATCTAGGATATCCTGTGCCCATGGTACTAATAACCATACAATTGTACATCCTTCATCACTTATTGTATTAAAAATCCATTCAGGCTTAATACCTCTTAATAAAACACCTTTTGAACCAGAAATTAATGATCCAAACCAATGCATTTTTGCACCTGTATGATATAAAGGTGGCATACATAAAAATACATCATCATGTGTTTGTCCATGGTGCTTTTGTTCTGTCATACATGAGCTAACTAAAGCTTTATGTAAATGAAGAATTGCTTTTGGGAATCCTGTTGTTCCTGATGAAAAATAAATTGCTGCTTCATCTAATTCATCTATTTTTATATTTGGACTTTCATTAGAATATAAATTAATTATTTGCTTAAATATATCAGCAAAAGGAACTTCTGATTCTCCAACAAAAATTAAAGTCTTAACCTTTGGTGTATGATCTGCAATAGGTTCAACTCTTCCAATAAATTCATCTCCAAAAATTAAACATGAGCAATCTGCTAAATCAAGGCAATATTTAATTTCTTCTGATGTATATCTATAATTCATTGGAACAGCTAAAGCTCCTGTTTTTAATATTCCAAAATAAATAGGAAGCCATTCTAAGCAATTCATTAATAAAATAGCTACTTTATCTCCTTTTTTAATACCTTTACTTATTAATAAATTAGCTACTTTATTTGATAATTCATCAAAATTTTTCCAGCTCATGCTTCTTCTATATTCTTTAGCTAAGCCTGGCTCTACTAAACTAAATTCTCTCCATGTTCTATAGCATTCAGGCTTTTTTAAAGGATTTATTTCAACTAAGCATTCTTCATCCTTATATTTTTTTACATTATCTTTTAAAAAATCAATTATTGTCATTTTCTTTTCTCCTTAAAAAAAATAAGAATCATCCTAATTAAAGGACGATTCTTGACCGTGGTACCACCTTTTTTTATTTTAGTAAAACTAAAACCTTAATTCAATATAACGGTTGAGCCCGTCTTATTTACTATAATTTCAATAAGATGCTAATAAGTGTATTCAAAATCTAAATAACAATATTTTCCACCAAGCAATATTTCTCTATGCTTATTTAAAATTTTTACTATTCTTATATTAACGCATTATTAAATTTTAATAAAAATTTATTAATAATAATTATTTAAAAGTAAAGCTTCAACTTCTTCTAAATTTGAAGTTTTCAAAATAGCTTCAGCTCCTAAATTATTTTTTCCAATGAATACATATAAATAATTAATTTCAATATTATTTTCTGTTAATATTTTTAATAAATTATTTAATCCATTTGGTTTATCTGGAATAACTACACTTATAACTTCTGTTAATTTAGCTGTATAGCCTTCTTTTTTAACTAAATCTAATGCTTTTTTAGGATCATCTACAATTAATCTTAAAATGCCATAATCAGTTGAATCAGCAATTTGTAAAGATCTTATATTAATATTATTTGAACCTAATAAATTAGCAATATTTCCTACTGCACCTGATTTATTTTCAATAAAAATTGATAATTGCTTTACTAACATAAAAACACCTCACGAAAGCTTTCTTTTATCTATTACTCTTTTAGCTTTTCCTTCGCTTCTTGTAATAGAATTTGGATTTACTAATGTTACTTTAGCACCAATACCTAATGCACTTCTTAATTTTTCTTGTAAAGTTTTTTGTAAATTTTCAATAGAAGCCATATCATCAGCAAATAAATCTGGAGCCATTTCTACAAATACATCTAAAGTATCTGTATTATTAACTCTATCAACAACAATTTGATAATTTGTTGTTATTCCTAAAGAACAATATTTTAATAATACCTCTTCTATTTGACTTGGGAATACATTTACACCTCTTATAATTAGCATATCATCTGATCTACCAGTAGGCTTATTCATTCTTATAAATGTTCTTCCACATGAGCATTTTTCAGGATTTAATGAACATATATCTCTTGTTCTATAACGAATTAATGGGAATCCTTCTTTTGTAATTGTTGTAAAAACTAATTCTCCTTTTTCTCCATAAGGTAATACCTCACCAGTATCAGGATTAATTATTTCTGGAATGAAATTATCTTCATTTACATGCATACCTTGCTGGCATTCACATTCATAAGATACACCTGGTCCCATTATTTCAGATAAACCATAAACATCATATGCTTTTATATTTAAGGTTTCTTCTATTTGCTTTCTCATTTCTTCAGTCCATGGCTCAGCACCACAAATTGCAGCTTTTAATTTAATTTTATCTATCAAATTTTGTTTTTTTAATTCTTCTGCTAAATACATACAATAAGATGGAGTACAGCATAATATTGTAGAACCAAAATCTACCATTGTTTGAATTTGTCTTTGAGTATTTCCTGTTGATGCTGGAATAACTGTTGCACCTAAATATGTTGCACCATCATGAGCACCTAAACCACCTGTAAATAATCCATAACCATAACATACTTGTACAAAATCATCTGCTGTACCACCTGCAGCTGAAATTTGACGTGCCATACATTCACTCCAAATTTCTAAATCATGCTTTGTATATCCTACAACAATTTGCTTACCTGTTGTACCACTTGATGCATGAACTCTTACAATATCTTTTAAAGGAACTGCAAATAATCCATAAGGATAATAATCTCTTAAATCTTGCTTATATGAAAAAGGTAATTTAGATAAATCATCAACACCTTTTATATCAGAAGGTTTTAATCCTTTTTCATCCATTCTTTTTCTAAAGATTTCAACCTTATTATACATTCTTTCAACTTGCCATTTTAATCTTTCATTTTGTAAAGCCTTTATTTCATCACGGCTCATACATTCTTTCTCTTTATTTAGTATCATATAGTCCCCTTATTTTAAATTATATCCTAAATCAAATGCTTTTAAATTTACATCTAATAATTTTGCTGGAACAGTCTTTTTAATTACTTCAATCCATTTTTCATATTCAATATTTGATTCTTTTGCAAAAACACCAATTAAAACTACATTAACTGCTTTAATATTTCCAGCTTCCTTTGCCAAATTTAAAGCATCAACAAATTTTGTATTAACTAAATTTGATAATTTTTTATCAATATCTTTTGGATATTCTAAAGCACCTGTTATAACTGGCATAGGATTAATTTGTTGAGTATTTGCAATAATTTTTCCATCCTTTTTTAAATATGGTAAAGCACGATATGCTTCTAACATTTCAAAAGCTAATATTACATCTGCTTCTCCTTTATCAATTATTGGAGAATATATTTCTTTTCCATATTTAACATATGTTACAACAGACCCACCTCTTTGGCTCATACCATGAACCTCAGAAACTTTAACATCATATCCTAAATCAATTACTATATTACCTAATATTCTTGATGCAAGAAGTGTTCCTTGACCACCAACACCTACTATCATTACATTCATATTCTTACCCCTCAATCTTTTCTATAGCCTTAAATGGACAAACATTTACACAAAGACCACAACCATTACATTGAGTTTGATCTATTACAATGCTATCATTTACTAATGAAATTGCAGGACAGCCTAATTTCATACATTGCTTACATTTCTTGCAATTTGAATTAATTTTACAATAACCACTATATTTAACATTTTTAAGTAAAGCACAAGGTCTTTGAGCAATAATTACAGATGGTTCTAAAGCTTCTGTTTCTTTTTTAACTACTTCTTCAAAATTTTTAATGTCAAAAGGATCTGCAACAACTACTCTTTTAACTCCAACAGAATGAGCTAAATCAACTAAATTAACAGGAATAGTATCTTCTAATCTAATAGTTTTACCTGTTGTTGGATTTTGTTGATGTCCTGTCATACCTGTAATTGAATTATCTAAAATTATAATAGTGTTTGCACCTTTGTTATATACAATATCAATTAAACCAGTTATTCCTGAATGAATAAATGTAGAATCTCCTATAACTGATACTAATTTTTTATTAAATTCAGTACCTCTAGCTTTAGACATACCAAAGGCTGCAGAAACAGATGCACCCATACAAATAGTTGAATCTACACTTTCTAAAGGCTTAACAGCTCCTAAAGTATAACAACCTATATCACCTGATACAGTTAATCCTAATTTTTTTAATACATAAAAAGTACCTCTATGAGGACATCCAGGACACATAACAGGAGGTCTTGCAGGAATTTGTTCTTCTATTTGATAAAAATCATTAGGCTTTTCATTTAAAACTACTTTTTTAATCATTGATGGATTATATTCACCTAAAAGAGTAAATTCATCTTTTCCAATTACTTCAATTCCTAATGATTTAACATGTTCTTCTATAAATGGATCTAATTCTTCTATAACATATATTTTTTTATGCTTTTTAGCAAAATCTATAATTAAATTAGTTGGTAATGGATATACCATACCTAATTTTAAATAATCAACTTTATTTCCTAATGCTTCTTTTGAATACATATAAGAAATACCAGCAGTAATTATACCTATTTTTGAATTATTATTTTCTATTTTATTAAGCAAATTTGTATTTGCTAAATCTTGTAATATTTTCGCTCTTTCTTCTACAACAACATGCTTTTTTATAGCATTTGCAGGCATCATTACATTTTTAGCAATATTTTTATTATAATCTTTTAATTTATAATCTATTCTATCTTCAATCTCTACTAATCCTTGAGAATGAGCTACTCTAGTTGATAATCTAACAATAACTGGAACATCATATTTTTCACTTAATTCAAAAGCTAATTTAGTATATTCTTTACATTCTTTTGAATCACTTGGTTCAACCATTAATACCTTTGATGCTTTAGCATAATGGCGAGAATCTTGTTCATTTTGACTTGAATGCATACCTGGATCATCAGCTACACAAAATACTAATCCACCATTTACACCTATATAAGATACAGTAAATAAAGGATCAGCCATAACATTCATACCAACATGCTTCATACAACTCATAGCACGAGCTCCACCCATTGAAGCACCAATAGCAACCTCAGCAGCTACCTTTTCATTTGGAGCCCATTCAACATTAACTTCTTTATATGTTGCCATAACTTCTGTTATTTCAGTACTTGGTGTACCTGGATAAGAAGAAACAATACCAACACCAGCTTCATATGCTCCTCTTGCAACTGCAGCATTTCCTATTAATAATTCTTTCATATTTAACTCCCTTGAAATTTCAAAACTTTGGTTCATTATAACACAAAATTTTAGTTTTTGATAGCGTTTTCTTATTTTTAACAAATATTATAGAATTTAATGAATTTTATTTATTTTAATATATTATATAAAGCAATAAAAAAAAGACCATCGAATGATGGTCAATTTAAATTAATTATTTTCTTCTTTTAAACGAGGCTTAATGATAATAGCTCTATCTTCGCCTTCGCCTTCAGATTCTGTATAAACATCACGCCAATCAGATAATTTTTCATGAATAACACGACGTTCATATGCACTCATAGGTTGTAATTTAACTTCAACTTTTGTTTTTGCAACTTCTTTAGCAGTTTTTGTTGCTAAAATTTCTAATTGATGAGCTCTATTGCTTTTATATCCACCAATATCAAGAGTTGTAACAACTTTTTCTTTAGTATATGAAGAAATCAAATTTCTAACTAAAGTTTGTAATGCATCTAATGTTTTTCCTTTTACACCAATTAATAATGAATTTTCATATGTATCAACAAGATAATGGATTTGTTCTTCATTATTAATAGATCTTGCTTCAATTTGGTAACCAATATTCATTGTTTTTAAAATATCTTCAAGATATTTTTTACCTTCTAATGTTAAATTAACATCAACTAATGCTTCACAATTTAATCCTTCTGGTAATTCACCTAAAACATTAATAAAAATTTTATCAGCTGAAATATGTAACTTTTCAACAGCAATATCCATTGCTTCTTCTTGAGTTTTTGCTACGAATTCTACTTTCTTTTGCATATTATTTTTCCCTTCATTATTTAAAAAGTTCCACGAGGTTTAATCTCTTGTTCTTGTAACTTATAATATTTTCTTTCATTCATTATTCTACCAATTTGAGATTGTAACATTTGATATAAAGCTCCAATTAACCAATAAATTGCAAGTGATGTTGAGCTTAATGACATAAATACAAACATAAATGTCATTACATACATCATCATACGCATTTGTTTTGCTGAATCTTGACCATTTTTATTAGCATTAGGTCTTTTTTTCATATATTTTGGAGGTCTACTTGATATTTTTTGTTGTAAAATTTGTAAAACTCCAAATAATAATGCAACAACTAACGCAAACATTTTATTATGAAGTTCTGTTGCTGCAAAAAATGATGTATCTAATTCAAAATATCCAAACAATTTAGTGTTAGATAAAGCAAATGTACTTTGATATGTTACTGAAATTCCATTTGCAATAGTAGTTGTTGCTGTTTTGTTAATTCTTTGTACTACTTCATACATTGACATAAAGATTGGAAATTGTAAAAACATAGTTCCAAAGCATCCAATTGGATTAACTTTATATTTTTTATAAAGTTTCATTGTTTCTGCTTGCATTTGTTGTTGGCTTTGTGGATCTTTTCTTTGTCCATATTTTTTTTGAATTTTTTCCATTTCAGGTTGAATCATTTGCATTTTTAAGCTCATACTATTTTGTTTTGCATAAATAGGCCATGCAAGTGTTCTAACAATTAATGTTGTAAAGAAAATTCCCCAAAAAAATGAATTACCTAATCCTTTTCCAATTGATGAACATAATAAAGCAATAGGATATGATAATAAATTAACAGGCCATGCAAATAAAGCATTGAAAAAGCCTGAACCATTATTCCAAAGATCTACCCATTCTTGTCCATATGTAGTATAAATTTTTTGATTCCATGTTCCACTATCAAAACGACAACTAGTTAATGAAACTAATAGAAAGGCTAATAAAACTACAAAAATAATTTTAATTCTATTTCTATAGAAAAAATTAGTCATTTTTATCTCCTTTTATTATCTGTAATTTAATTAATATATTTTTTATTTGTTCAACTAATAAAGCATATTCTAATTCCTTTGCTTTAGCTCTAGCAATAATAAAAATATCTACATTGTTATCAAGTGGGATATTTAAAGATTGTAAAGCTGCTCTTATTTTTCTTTTTAAATAATTTCTTTCATGAGCTTTACCAATTTTTTTTCCAACACTAATCGCATATCTAAAATGGCTGGTTTTAGGATTATTCATTTTATAAATTGAAAAATAAGGATTATAATAGCTTTTTTTATTAGCTAATATAGCCTCAATTTCTGTATTTTTCTTTACGCGATATTGTTTTTTCATAAAATACTCCAATTGAAACAAAAAAAGTACGACCTAAATTTTAATAATTGATCTGGTCGTACTAGTTATGTCAATAAATATTAACTTATACAGTTAATTGCTTTCTGCCTTTTCTTCTTCTAGCAGCTAAAACTTTTCTACCATTCTTAGTTGCCATTCTTGCACGGAAGCCATGAGTTACTTTTCTTTTACGCTTATTAGGTTGATAAGTTCTTTTCATCTTGTAAAAACCTCTCTTTCTATTCTAAAACCACGCTTTATGATTTTAGCAAATAAATATAATGTTGTCAAGAAATACTTTTTTAATAATAAAATAAGATAAAAAATAGCGATTTTTGTCATTTAAATTACATTGAAAAATTTTCATAAAAATTAGTTTAAATTTTATACAATTTTAATTTCAAAAATAATGCGAAAAAATATTTTTTTAATGTGGATAAAAAATACCCACTTTTTTCCACATGTGTTTTTGTGACTTTCATAAAAAAAAGGCTAAAAATAGCCTAAAAATGCATAACTTATCCACATTTTTCATAAAAAATTGTGTTTTTTATTCCAAAACTTATCCACATTTTTAGTGGAAAACTTTTTCTTGAAAAACGTTTTTTTTATGCTATATTTAAACCATATTGAAGCGAGGGATATTATATGAACGAATATCAATCTTTATGGAATGATACAATTGATAGACTAAACGATATAATGGACGAAACTAATTTTCAAGATACTTTTGGAGAGGTAAAGTATGTTGCTAAAGAAGAAAATGGAATTATTTATGTAATTACACCAAATCCATTTATCAAAAATAA
>CAJOQR010000009.1 GCA_905236965.1 uncultured Acholeplasmatales bacterium
TAATATATAAAAAAATTTAATCGCTTTCATGTTTTTACCTATTTACTCTAATATTTTCTTGTGTTAAAATATTAAGGTATTTGAATTTGGTATAAATGCTTTAATATGGTAAGCAAGTCTCTACCCTAGACCATAAATACTAGGACTACCAAATTAATAAAAGAAAGTCTTTAGAGACACTTGGATCGGAGTTTTAAATGATAAAACAATTGATGCAAGTTAATAATATTTTAAAGCCATTTTTTAATGGTTGTTTTAAAACACGCTATATTGGACAACATTTATAATATATGTTGTCCTTTTCTTATTTTAAAGGGGTGTAATTATGAAGACAATTGGAATAATTGGAGGCGGGCAATTAGGAATGATGCTTGCTGAAGAAATTCATAATTTAGGTGCTAAAGCTATTTGTTTAGATCCAAATCCTAAATGTCCTGCAAGTTTTGTTTGTGATGATATTGTTGTTGCAGAATATAGCGATATTGAAGGATTAAAAAAATTAGGTGATATGACAGATTGCTTAACATATGAATTTGAAAATGTTCCAGCAAAAGAATTGAATTATATTGTTTCAAATTATAATATTCCGCAAGGGATTAAGCCTCTTTTTGATTCACAAAATAGAATAAGAGAAAAAGAAAATGCTAAAGCTTTAGGTTTAAATACTCCTAAATTTAAAGCCATAAATAATTTATTTGATTTAGAAGAGGGAATAAAAGAAATTGGACTTCCTTGTGTATATAAAACAACAACATTAGGCTATGATGGTCATGGCCAAGTGTTAATTAAAAATTTAAATGATATTTCTAAAGTTAAGCCTTTTTTAGAAAGTGAAGGTATTTTAGAAGAATTTATTAAATATGATTATGAAACATCAATTATAATGGTTCGAAGCAAAAATCAAATAATATCATTTCCTATGACTAAAAATTATCATAAGGATGGAATACTTGATTTAGTTGTTGCTGATAAAACTGAAAAGATATTTGAAAAAATTAAAAATGATTCTTATAAATTTATGGAAAAAGCAAATTATTTAGGTATTTTAACAATTGAATTTTTTGTTAAAGGCGATAAATATTATTTCAATGAAATGGCTCCTCGTCCTCACAATAGTGGACATTTTAGTATTGAGGGATGTACAACAAATCAATATAGAGAGCTTGCAAGATTTTTGTTAGATAAAAAATTAGAAGAACCTAAATTAAAATCAAAAACTATAATGAAAAATATTTTAGGCTTTGATTATGATAATATGAAAAAAGTTATAATTAATGATGATATTCATATTCATGATTATCATAAAAGGGATGTAAGAGAAAGAAGGAAAATGGCTCATATTACTTTTACTAATTTGAGTCTTGATGAATACAATTTAAAATATAAAGAATTATTCGCAGGAGGTAAAGATGAATAATTATCGTATTTATGTTGAAAAAAAGGAAAGCTTTAGAGTAGAGGCATTAAGCTTACAAGCTGAATTAAATCTAAATTTAGGATTAAATCTTAAGAATTTAAGATACATCAATGTTTATGATTTATTTGGCTTTAACGATGAATTGCTAGAAAAAGCTAAATATCAAGTTTTTGGAGAAATAGTAACAGATAATGTATCTTTAGAACTTGATTTAGAAAATAAAAAATATATTGCGATTGAATATTTACCTGGACAATTTGATCAAAGAGCATCATCAGCAATTGATTGTGTTAAATTGATTAATCCTAATGCAAAAATAAATATTAGAAGTGGTAAAATAATTATTTTAGATGATTCAATTAGTGATAATGATTTAGAAAAAGTAAAAAAATATTTAATTAATGCTGTTGAAGCAAGAGAAAAAGATTTAAATCAATTAACTGATTTAGAACAAGCTCCAATTAAGCCTGTTGAAATTTTAAAAGATTTCACTAAGATGGAAGATAAAGATTTAGATTCATATGTTAAAAACATGGGTCTTGCGATGAATAAGGATGATTTAAAATGTGTTGTTGAATATTTTAAAAAGGAAAATAGAGATCCTTATGAAACAGAATTAAGAATATTAGATACATATTGGTCTGACCATTGTAGACATACTACATTTGGTACTGTTTTAACAGATATTAAAATTGATGACTCATTTATGAAAAATGAGCTTTTAGAATCATTAGATTTATATAAAAAGATTAGAGCTGATTTAGGTAGAACAGAAAAGAAATTATGCTTAATGGATTTAGCAACTATTGGTGCTAGATATTTAAAGAAAATTGGTAAGCTTGATGATTTAGAAGAATCAGAAGAAAATAATGCATGTTCTATTTTTGTTACAGTTGATGTAGATGGTAATGATGAAAAGTGGTTATTACAATTTAAAAATGAAACACATAACCATCCAACTGAAATTGAACCTTTTGGTGGTGCATCTACTTGTTTAGGTGGTGCAATTAGAGATCCACTTTCTGGTAGAGCTTATGTATATCAAGCAATGAGAGTAACTGGTGCTGGTGATATTTATTTAGATGTAAAAGATACTTTAAAGGGAAAATTACCTCAAAGAATTATTTCAACTAAAGCTGCAGCAGGTTATTCTTCATATGGCAACCAAATTGGTCTTGCAACAACTCATGTAAGAGAAATATATCATGATGATTATGTTGCAAAGCGTTTAGAGGTTGGTGCTGTTGTTGGTGCTGTTAAAGCTGATGTTATAAGAAGAGAATCTCCTGCAGCTGGTGATATTATTCTTTTATTAGGTGGTAGAACTGGTCGTGATGGTATCGGTGGTGCTACTGGTTCATCAAAAGAACATACAACAAAATCTATAGAAGTTTGTTCAAGTGAAGTACAAAAGGGTAATGCTCCTGAAGAAAGAAAAATATCTCATTTATTTAGAAGAGCTGAGGTTACTAGATTAATAAAAAAATCAAATGATTTTGGTGCTGGTGGTGTATCTGTTGCCATTGGTGAATTGGCTAGTGGATTAGAAATTTCTTTAGATGATGTTCCAACAAAATATTCAGGCTTAAATGCTACAGAACTTGCTATTTCAGAATCTCAAGAAAGAATGGCAGTTGTAGTAGAAGAAAAAGATGTTGCTGAATTTATGAAATATTGCCATGAAGAAAATATAGAGGTAACAAAAGTTGCTAAAGTTATAGAAGATGCTAGATTAGTAATGCATTATCGTGGAAGAAAAGTTGTAGATATAAAAAGAGAATTTATTGATTCTGCAGGTGCGCTTCATTATGCAAATGCAGTTATTGATAAGGTTGAAAATATAAATCCATTTATAAAAGAAGAAAAGCCTTTAAAGGATAGAATTATTTCTACTTTATCTGATAAAAATGTAACATCTCAAAAAGGATTAATTGAAATGTTTGATTCTACAATTGGTGCATCAACAGTTTTAATGCCTTTTGGTGGTAAATTACAACAATCAGAAACTCAAGTTTCTTGTCAAAAATTACCAGTTAAAGATAAATTTACAAATACAGCTTCTATAATGGCATATGGCTATAATCCATATATAGCTAAGTGGAGTCCTTATCATGGCGCTGAATATGCAGTTATAGAAGCTTGTGCTAAAGTTGTTGCTGCTGGTGGAGATTATTCTAAAATGAGATTTTCTTATCAAGAATATTTTGAAAGAATGCATAATGAACATTCTTGGGGTAAGCCTTTATCTGCATTATTAGGTGCTTTAAAAATGCAATGTGAATTAGGATTACCATCTATTGGAGGTAAAGATTCAATGAGTGGAACATTCCAAGATATATCTGTTCCTCCTATGCTAATGGCTTTTGGTATTACAACAGTTGATGCAAGAGATGTTATTTCAACTGATTTAAAGAATACAACTTCAAAATTATATTTAATTAAGCATAATGAACTTGAAAATTATACCCCTAATATTAATGAATTAAAAAATAATTTTAATTTTGTTAATGAAAATATAAAAAATAAAAATATTATTTCTGCTTACGCATTAGGCTTTGGTGGTGTAATTGAA
>CAJOQR010000010.1 GCA_905236965.1 uncultured Acholeplasmatales bacterium
ACATTAAAAAGAAGACCTGATTTATTAGAAAAAGCAAACCTAGATGATGAAGATTTAAAATTATTAAAACAAATTAAGGAGGAAGTTGAATGAGACAAGCAGGTATTTTACTACATATATCTTCGCTTCCAGCAAAATACGGAATTGGCACATTAGGAAAAGAAGCATATAAATTTATTGATTTTTTACATGAATCAAATCAAAAAATTTGGCAAATATTACCTATTGGCCCTACTACATATGGAGATTCTCCTTATTCATCTACATCAAGCTTTGCATTTAATCCATATTTTATTGATTTAGAATTATTAGTTTTAGATGGACTTATTTCAAAAACAGATTTACCAGATATTAATATATCTAGAGAGGTAGATTATAATTATTTATTTAATACTAAGTTTAATGTTTTACATAAAGCTTTTTTAAATAGAGATATTTATAAAGATGAATTTAATGATTTTATTAAAAAAGAAGCTTATTGGCTTGATGATTTTGCTTTATTTAATTTATTGAAGCATGAACATGAAAATAGGCCATGGAATGAATGGTATGATGATTTTAGATATAAAAAAGAATCTGCAATTGAATGGGTAAAAAATGAATTCAAAGATAAAATATTAGAAGAAAAATTTATTCAATTTTTATTTGTAAAGCAATGGAAGAATTTAAAATCATATGCTAATAAAAAAGGAATTGAAATAATGGGTGATATGCCTATTTATTGTTCTTATGATTCAGCTGATGTATGGTCATGTCCATCTAATTTTTTATTAGGAGATTATCTCCTTCCTTTATGTGTTGCAGGTTGTCCACCTGATGGATTTTCTCCAACAGGACAGCTTTGGGGAAATCCAATTTATAATTATAAAAAAATGAAAGAGAATAATTATTCATGGTGGGTTAAAAGAATAAAGCATCAATTAGAAATGTTTGATATTTTAAGAATTGATCATTTTAGAGGCTTTGCAGCCTATTATAGAATTCCTTTTGGGAGCATAGATGCTGTAAATGGTAGATGGGAAGAAGGACCTGGATATGATTTATTTAAAATCATAAAAAAGAATTGTCCTAATTCAAAAATAGTTGCTGAAAATTTAGGATTTTTAACAGATGATGTTTTTGATTTATTAAAAAAATGTGGATATCCTGGGATGAATATTTTTCAATTTGAATTAGGAGATGGAATAAAAAATATTCCTTTAAAGAAAAAATATAAGCAAAATAATATTTTTTATTCAGGAACACATGATAATCAAACAATTATGTCTTTTTATTTAGAATTAAACCCTAATAATAAAAAATTAGTAGATAAATTATGTAATATTGGAATTTATGATAGACCTAATTTAAAAATAATAGAATTTTGTTATAATACAAATTGTGATTATGCAATAATACCATTTCAAGATTTTTTAGGTTTAACTGATAAAAATGGAAGAATGAATACACCATCTACTGTTGGAAATAATTGGAAATTTAGAACTTATAAAGAAGATTTTTCTTTTGATTTGAAAGAATATATTAAAAATATAACTATTAAATACAATAGATAGGAGGCATCTTATGGCTTATAATTATTTAATTACATCAGATGATTTTTTAGCCGCAATGGATAAAATAGATGAAATAAAAAAAGCATTAGATCCTTCTTATGAAGAAATAACATATGATTTAGAAGAAGATTCAATTTATTCATTAATAGATGAATTTACAACAATTTCTTTATTTGATAATCCTAAATTTATAATAATAAAAAATTCTTATAAATTATTAAATATGAAGCCTGATAATTTAAAAGATCTTTTTAAAGCTATGAATAATTTAGAAAGTCAAAATGTTTTAATAATGTTATTTTTAGAAAATTTTGATATTAAATCAGATATTTTTGAGCAGCTTAAAAGATATTCTACAAAAATTGATGTAAGAATTAAAAATATATCAAAAGAAGATTATGTATTAGAATATTTAAAAAAAGAAAATTATTCTATAGATAAAGAAGCATTAGATTTATTAATAGCTTATGTAGATAGCCTTTTTAGCTTAAAAATAGCAATGGATGAATTAATTTGTTATAAAATGAATGAAAAAACAATTAATTTAAAAGATATAAAGCAAATGATTAATTCACCTCTTGATGATAATATTTATTCAATTGTAGATGCTGTTATAAATAAAGATAAAAAAAGAAGCTTTGAATGTTTAAAGGATTTAAAGCTTCATAGTGTAAAATCAAGCTATATTTTATCTTTATTGATTAATAAATTTCAAGAAATGTATAATGTATCATTATTATTAAAATCAAATACAAGCCAAAATGATATTGCATCTATTTTTAATGTTAAGCCAGGAAGAGCATATTATATGATTAAAGCTGCTAAAAGTAGCAGCATAAATCAAATAAAGAAAAATTTAGAATTATTAAATAAATTAGATTTAGATATAAAAATGGGAAAAATAGAAGAAAATTTAGGATTAGAATTATATTTATTAAATTAAAAAAACGCCTCATGAGCGTTTTTTAATTTATATTATAATTATATTTAAATAAAACTATAAAGTGTTAACTAAGTAAGCTAATTCAGATTTATGTCTTGAAACATAATTCTTCTTAACAATTCCTTTAGCTAATGCTTTATCTAACTTTTTATAAGCTAAATTTAAAGCAACTTGAGCCTTTTCCTTATCCTTAGCTTCTACAGCAACCTTTACAGCCTTCATTGATGTTTTTAATGATGACTTGAATGCTACGTTTGCTTGTCTTGCCTTTTCGTTAGTTTTTACACGTTTAATTTGTTGCTTAATATTTGCCACAGTTTCTCACCTCACCATCACATGCATTTGTAATTATATCATTATAAATATAGTAAATCAAGAAGAAATTTAAAAATGTTTTTGTAAGAAATTTAATGAAATATTTTAATAATTTTAATTAAATGATATAATTAAAAAAAGTGGGTGTTAAGCTATGAATGAAAAATATAATGATAAACTTTTAACAATCGTTAATCAGCTTTTAGATTTAGGAAAAAGAAATAGGTTATTAAATTATAGAGACTCAGGATTAAAAACATTAAAAATTTTAAATGATAATGTTGATGAAATATTTAGAGGCTTTAAAGACCATAAAGATTATTCATTTTTTAATGTTGATCCTTATGTAAATGAAATATTATCTAATTTTACAGTTAATCCAGATGATCCTTCATCATTAAGAGAATTAGATAGAAGAGTATTTGAATCTACAAATGAGCTTTTAGATAAAAATGTATTATTAGCATATAAAAGAAGTTATTCATTAGATAAGGTATTAAAAGGATTAATGAAGGAAGCAAAAACTTCTGTTATAGAAAAAGGTATAAATTCATTATATTTATCTTTTTGTTTTATCCATTATGTTGAAGAAGATATAGAATATTTAGCACCATTATTATTAATACCTGCTGAGCTTGATAATGAAACAGGCGAATATGTTTTATCTTTATATGAAGATGAAGTATTATTAAATCCAACATTAAAATATTATTTTAAAACTCTTTTTGGTGTTGAAATTCCAGATTATAAAAATGATGCATTACAAACATATATTAAAAAATGTGAGGATGTTTTACCACCTGAAATTTTTATAGAAAAATGCTGTGCATTAGGTATTTATTCATTTTATAAAATGAATATGTATAATGATTTAAAGCAAAATCAAGAAATTGTTATTCAAAATGCAAATATTAGAGCTTTATTAGGTGATACAAATGCTTTATCTGAAGAAACATTAACTGAATCAGAGATTTTTCCTGTTGTAAATTGTGATTCTTCACAGCTTGAAGCAATTAAGCTTGCTGCAATGGGAAAATCATTTTGTTTACAAGGCCCTCCAGGCTCTGGAAAAAGTCAAACAATTACAAATATTATATCTTCTATGCTAGGAAATGGTAAAAAAGTATTATTTGTATCTGAAAAAATAGCTGCTTTAAATGTTGTATATGAAAATTTAAGAAGAGCAAAATTAAATGATTTTGCAATAGAACTTCATTCAAATAAAGCAAATAAAAAAGAATTTATTGCAAATTTATATAGAACTGCAACATTACCACGTTATGATGTTGATTTTAAGACAAGATTTTTAGGCGCTCGTTATGAATCTTTAAAAATTTCTTTAAAGCAATATGAATCAGAATTACATCAATTTATACCATCACTTGATGTTACTTTAGCTGACTTATATTCAATGTATATGAATACAGATGCTGAACCTATTGATTTTAATGTTGTTATTGATAATAAGAATTTATATGATTTAGATGGAACTTTTAATGCTTTTATAAATTATGTAAGTTATACAAAAAGTATTGATAAGGATTATAGAAAAAGTGCTTTTTATGGTTTAAATAAAATAGATAGCCAATATATTACATTTGGCTTTAATTCTGATTTAGATAAATCTTTAAAATTAATAGATGAATTAATTTCTTTTAAAAATAGAATTTATTCTATAACTAATGCCCTTACAATTAATAATATTACTGATGCAACAAAAATAGTCTTGTTAGTATCTAAATTAGTAAAAATTAAAACATATAATGCTAATTATTTAAATTCTAAAGCAAGAGAAAAAGTAATAAATGCATTAGATAGCTATTTAACAATTTCTAAATCAATTGATACATCTTATTTTGATATTTATAAAAAAGAAATAATAAATGAAGATTTAGAATCAATATTATTTAATTATAAGAAGAATAATGTAGGATTATTTAAAAATAAAGAATTTAAAGAATTAAATGATAAAATATTATCTTATAGATTAGAAAAAGCTAAACCAGAACAAATTATTAAAGAATTAGAAGAATTAATTAAAATAAAGAAAAATATAATGATTTCTTCTAATTTTGCATCAATAATTAATAAATTTTATGGCTCTTTAAATAATTTAGATTTAAAACAAGCATTATCTGATTTAAGATCACTTAAAAATTTATCAGATTATTCATTAAGTGAATCAGATTATAAAAAGCTTGTTAATGAATTTAGTAATTATAATTTTGATATGGATGAATTTAAAAATAATTGTGCTAAATTATCTAGCTTATCAAAAATATTTTATCTAAAAAAATATAATATTTTTGAATTACCAATTGAAGAGGTTCAAGCTAAAATTCATAAAATAAGTGATGAAAGAAATGATGTTGAAATATATCAACATGTTAATAAAGCAGTTAGTACAATTAAATCATATGATGCTTTAGAATTTTTGCATGAATATTTAGATAAAGGATATCCTTTATCAGATTTACCATATGTTTACAAAAAAACATTCCTTTTTGAAATGATAAAGGATATTACTAAAAAATCTAAAGTATTAAGCGATTTTTCATCTTTAGAAGAAGATGAAATGGTAGATGATTTTAGAGAATTAGATGAAAAGACTTTAAATATTAATAGAGATTATATTATATCTTTAAATAGCCAAAAAAGACCAGATGAAACTGTTATAGAAGGTTCACAATTTAAAATATTATCAAGAGAATTTGAAAAGAAAACAAGACAATTACCTATAAGAAGCTTGCTTGAACAAATTTTTGAGCTTGTTTTAGATATAAAGCCTGTATTTTTAATGAGCCCTCTTTCTGTTTCAACATATTTAGCTTCAAAATTAAATATGTTTGATGTTGTAATATTTGATGAAGCATCACAAATATTTGCATCTGATGCTTTAGGTGCAATTTATCGTGCAAAGCAATGTATTGTAATTGGTGATACAAAGCAAATGCCTCCAACTTCATTCTTCCAAGCTGATTTTGGTATGGAGGATGAAGAATTAGATTTAGAATCAATATTAGATAAAGCATCTTATACATTTGAAATGACTTCTTTAAAATGGCATTATAGATCTAGATCTGAAGAATTAATTACTTTTTCAAATCAATCATTTTATGATAATAATTTAATTACAATTCCTCAATCTAAAAAGCATGAAAAGGGATTTGGAATAGATTTTGTTTATGTTGAGGATGGTATTTATGATGCTCAAGCAAGAACAAATATGATTGAAGCAAAAAAGATTTGTGAAATGGTATTTGAGCATTTCCAAAATTCTAATAAATCTTTAGGTGTTGTTGCATTTTCTAATGTTCAAGCTGAATTAATTCAATCATTAGTTGAAAAGCAAAGAGCTAAGCATCCTGAATTTGAAAAATGGTTTGATGAAGAAACTGATGAGCCTTTCTTTGTAAAGAACTTAGAAACTGTTCAAGGTGATGAAAGAGATAGAATTATATTTTCTATTTGTTATGGTTATAATAAAGAAGGTAAATTTTATCAAAGATTTGGACCATTAAATAATTCTGGTGGTGAAAGAAGATTAAATGTTGCTGTAACAAGAGCAAAATATAATGTTACAGTTGTTTCATCTATTCAAGCTGATGATATTTCTTTAAATAATACAGATTCATTAGGTGTTGCATTATTAAAGCAATATCTAGATTTTGCAAATAATGTTAATACTAATAAGAATTTTGATGAATCAGATAATGGTGTTATAAATTCTATTAAAAAATATGTAGAATCTTTAGGATATTCATGCTTAACTAATTATGGATCATCTTCTTTTAAGGTTGATATTGCAGTTAAAAAGGATGATGATTTTATTATGGCTATAATGCTTGATAGCCAAAATGAATTTAAATCAAATTTAACAGATAAATATCGTTTAGAAAAATTATTATTAGAGCGTTTAGGCTGGAGATATTTTAAATTATATTCAACTTCATGGGTGAATGAAAATGAAGAAGAAAAGAAAAGATTAAAAGAAGCATTAGAAAATAATTCTTTAATAGAAGAAAAGCGTCAAGGCTTAGATGAAAATATTTCTTATTTAAAAATTGATAAATCTGATGATGCTTTAGAAGCACAATTTAATGAATATAATCCTTTAAATGATGAATTAGGTAAAGAATATTTAAGAATGTATAATTTAGAATATTTAATTAAAGAAATTATCAAAAGAGAAGCACCAATTCATGAAGAATTATTATTTAAACGTATTGCTGCTATAACAGAAAAGCCTAAGGTTAATAATCAATTAAGAGAAGAAATATTAGATAATATGCCAAAGGATGTATATAAAATGAGTGATTTTTATATGCTAGATACAAATATGAAAATTACTTTAAGAATACATTTTGATAGAGAGCCTCAATATATTCATCCTGATGAATTAATTGATGGTGTTTATAAAACTATTAAAAAGAATAAAGGTATTTCTGTTGATGGATGCTATAGAACAATTGCCTTGCTTTTAAATTTTGAAAAGATTACTCCAAATTTAAGGAAAGCATTAGAAGCAGCAACTTTAGAATTAAAACAAAGAGATTTGATTGTTCAAAAGAAGGAAGCTTTATTTGTTAAAAATAAAAATTAATATGAAAGAGTAGATGTTATGAAAATATTATTAGTTGAAGATGACAAAGAAATATCCAATTCAGTTTCTAAAGCACTTAGAATGTCTGGATATGATTGTGATCAAGCATTTGATGGGCAAGAAGCTTTAGATTATTTAGATTATATTAAATATGATGTAGTAGTTATGGATATAATGATGCCTAAAATGGATGGTATAACTGCTGTAAAATATATAAGAAGAACTAATAATCATGTGCCTATTATTATGCTTACAGCTTTATCTGAGCTTGATGATAAAGTAACAGGCTTAGATGCAGGTGCTGATGATTATTTAACAAAACCCTTTATGATTAAAGAATTATTAGCAAGAATTAGAGCTTTAACAAGAAGAGGAGATATTGTTGATAATAAACAAATAGGTAATGTCATATTAGATAGTCAATCTTTTGAAATAAAAACAGATTCTAAATCTATAAGATTAACTAATAAAGAATATAAATTAATGGAGCTTTTAATTAAAAATAAAAATCAAATATTATCAACAGAAAAAATTATGACTGAAATATGGGATTTAGAAAGTGATGCTGAAATAAATGTTGTTTGGGTATTTATATCATCTTTAAGAAAAAAGCTTGAATCAATTGATTCTAATTATGTTATTAAAGCTGTAAGAGGATTAGGGTATCGTTTGGAGGAGAAAAAGTGATAAAAAAATTAAGAATAAAGCTTATTCTCCTTACTATGATGTCTGTTATTTTTGTTTTATCTATATTAATGATTTCTATAAATGTATCAAATTATGTATCAACTAAAAACGATATAGATAGAATTATTGATAGACTAATTGAAAATGGTGGAAATTTTGATAATGAAAAATTTGATGATCCGTTTTATCGTTTTAATGAAAATGATATATCAAAAGATATTCCAAAAGGAATGGGAAGAGAAACAGCTTTTGAAACAAGATTTTTTATTGTAAATTTATATTTAATTGATGATGAGGTTTTAGATATAGCAAATTATAATTTAGCAAATATATCTATTGATGAAGATGAAGCTTATAATTTAGCTATTAAAATAATTAATAAAGAAAGAGGCTATGAAGACGATTATAGATATAGAGTAATAACTTCAAATGAAATTAAATTCATAGATTATGAATTTAAAGAGGTTACATCTAAATCTATTTATTTTGTTGATGCAGAAACTAGAATAGAACAATTAAATACATTTAGAAATTTAAGTATATTAATATCAATAAGTGTTATTGTTTTTATATTTATTGTGATATTTTTATTGTCAAAAAGAATTGTAAAGCCAATTAGTGATGCATATGAAAGACAAAAAAGATTTATAACTAATGCAGCTCATGAATTAAAAACACCTTTAACAATCATTTCTGCAAATAATGAAATGCTAGAAATTTCAAATGGTGAAAATGAATTAACAGAAGGAATTAATAAGCAAATCATTAGAATGAATAATATGGTTAAAAATTTATCTACTTTATCTAAGATAGATGAAACATCTAATGTAAAAAGAAATGAATTTAACATTTCTTTTATATTAGATGATATGCTAGAAAGCTTTAATGATTCATATGAAAAAAATAATAAAAAAATTGAAAAAGAAATAGAACAAAATTTAACTTATAATGGTGATGAGGGCTTATTTAGACAATTATTTTCTATTTTATTAGATAATGCGTTAAAATATTCAAAAAGCTATTTAAATGTTAAATCATATCAATTAGGTAATAAAATTATTATTATATTTAAAAATGATGGATATAAAATTGAAGAAGGTAATTTAAATAAATATTTTGAAAGATTTTATCGTTCAGATGAAACAAGGGCATCATCTTTAGAGGGTTCTGGAATAGGACTTTCTATAGCTAAAGAAATTGTTGATTTACATAAAGGTGAAATTATAGCTTCAGGCTTAGGAAATGATTTATTTGAAATAAAAATTATTTTATAAAGAGAGGAAAACTCTCTTTTTTTAATTTTCTTTTAGTTTTAATTTAAGTAAAATTTAGTTTTCTTATTTATAATGTTTGTGAAATTAAGGAGGAAAGATAATATGATTAATTATACTTTTAAAAGATATGAAGTGAAATTTTTATTATCAGAATCACAATTTGAAGAAATTAAAGATGAGCTTTTTGATAAGGTTTATCAAGATGAATTTGGTGAAACTACAATTCAAAGCCTATATTATGATACTAATACAAATTTATTAATAAGAAGAAGTTTAGAAAAGCCTATTTTTAAAGAAAAATTAAGACTTAGAAGCTATGGTTTAGCAAAAGATGATTCTAAATTATTTTTAGAAATAAAAAGAAAATATGAAGGTGTTGTATATAAAAGAAGAATTTCTGTTAATCAAAAAGAAGCAAATGGATATATTTTAGGTAATTTAAAGCCTAATTCACAAATTTCTAAAGAAATATCATATCTTAATAAATTTTACGGTAATTTAAAGCCAAATATGTTAATTATTTATGATAGAACAGCTTATAAAGATGAAAGTGGAGATTTAAGAATTACCTTAGATAGAAATATTAGATATAGAAAAGATAATTTAGATTTAACATATAGCTTAGATGGAAAAAGAATTATTCCAGAAGGTTATGTTTTGATGGAAATAAAGGTTCCTGGAGCATATCCTATGTGGTTATCTAGAATGTTAAATGAGCATAAGATTTATAAAACAAGCTTTTCAAAATATGGAAAAGCATATGAAATAGAAGAAAATATAAAACAAGAAATTAAAAAGGAGAAATTAACATGGGTGAATTATTCAACACAATTCTTAGTAGCGAATCAATAACTGTTTTACAATATTTTATAATTATAGGAAGTTCTTTAATAATTGGGATTGGCTTTGCGTTTATGTGCTATTTTAAATCAAAATCAAGTAAAAATTTTTTGATTACAATTTCTATGCTTCCTTTAGCTGTTGCGATGGTAATTTTACTTGTAAATGGAAATATTGGAGTAGGAGTAGCTGTTGCTGGAGCATTTGGCTTAGTTAGATTTAGAAGTGCACAAGGAAATGCAAAAGAAATAGCTGAAATATTTTTAGCTATGGCAATAGGATTAGCTTTAGGTACAGGATATATAGCATATGCATTTGTATTTGCTTTAATATGTGGAATTGCTTTAATGATTTTTTCTAAAACAAAAATATTTAATAATAAAATTAATTCTAAAGAAAAAATAATTAAAATTACAATTCCAGAGGATTTAGATTATAATGATGTATTTAATGATTTATTTATGAGATATACAACTGATTTTGATTTAGTAAAGGTAAAATCAACTAATATGGGAAGCTTATTTAGATTAACATATCAAGTTACTTTAAATGATAATAAGCTAGAAAAAGAATTTATTGATCAATTAAGATGTAGAAATGGTAATTTGGAAATACAAGTTGAAAGAGTTGATTTTTCCTCTTCAAATGATTTATAATAAGTGTGTAAATTATTAAGCTAATATGACAGCTGGCTAAATAATTTTACATAAAAAGGAAGAAATTCTTTTCTTCCTTTTTTCTTTAAATAATATGTGTTATAATATTTAACAAAGTTTGAAATATAAATAATTTATTATTTATAATTATAATATTAAAAGAAGGTATATATTATGACTTTACCTAATAAATTAACCCTAGCAAGAATATTTTTAATACCTATAATGGTTGTGATTTATTATATTCCATGGTTTAAAGAAAATGTTATTTTTTTAAATATTTCATGGTTATATTTTATATTATTTATAATTTTTGCAATAGGATCTTTAACAGATTTGCTAGATGGCAAAATTGCAAGAAAATATAATTTAATAACAACATTTGGAAAATTTGCTGATCCTTTAGCTGATAAATTATTAACATTTACAGCACTTGCTATGCTAATGCTTAATCCAGTTAATGTTTTTGCTACGTTTAAAGATACATATTTAAATATAGTTCCTATGTGGAGCTTTATTATAATCTTAATTAGAGAATTAATGGTATCTGGAATTAGAATGGTTGCTGCATCAAA
Source organism: uncultured Acholeplasmatales bacterium (assembly GCA_905236965.1). Lineage (GTDB taxonomy): Bacteria > Bacillota_I > Bacilli_A > Acholeplasmatales > Anaeroplasmataceae > Anaeroplasma. The sequence goes on from CAJOQR010000010.1 coordinate 11,447, forward strand.
TGGAAAAGTAATTGCTGCTGCAAAATTAGGAAAAATTAAAACAGCAACAACAATGTTTGCTATAATAATTTGCTTTTTTTCAGAAGCTCATAACATAATAGCTATTATAGGATTTATTTTAATTTTAATTTCTACATTATTAACTATTATTTCAGGTATAGAATATTTTTGGAAAAATAAAGATATTATATTAGAATCAATTTAAATTTTTTAAAAAAATAAATAATTTGTCTATTATTTATTATGGAGGTGCTAATAAATTATGGCAGAAAATAAACAACAAGCTTTAGAAGAAGCTTTAAAATCAATTGAAAAGGAGTTCGGAAAAGGCTCAGTAATGCGCTTGGGTGATGAAGTTGATAAAAAAATAGAAGTAATTCCTTCAGGATCAATTTCATTAGATAAAGCATTAGGAGTTGGTGGTTATCCAAAGGGACGTATTATTGAAATATATGGACCTGAATCATCTGGAAAAACAACATTTGCTTTACATGCAATTGCAAATGCTCAAAAAAATGGTGGTTATGCTGCATTTATTGATGCTGAGCATGCATTAGATCCTATCTATGCTAAAGCTTTAGGCGTTGATATAGAAAATTTAATTTTATCTCAACCAGATTCAGGAGAGCAAGCATTAGAAATTACAGAAGCATTAATTAAATCAGGATCAATAGATATTATTGTTATTGATTCAGTTGCTGCATTAGTTCCAGAACAAGAATTAAATGGTGACATGGGTGATTCTCATGTTGGCTTACATGCAAGATTAATGAGTCAAGCAATGAGAAAACTTGCAGGAATAATCAATAAAACAAATTGTGTTGCAATTTTTATTAATCAAATTAGAGAAAAGGTTGGAGTAATGTTTGGAAATCCAGAAACTACAACTGGAGGTAGAGCATTAAAATTTTATGCATCTGTTAGACTTGAAATTAGAAGAGGCGAAGCAATTAAAGATGGTGCAACAGTTTTAGGAAATAGAACAAGCATTAAGGTTGTTAAAAATAAAGTTGCTCCACCATTTAAGACTGCTGAAGTTGATATAATTTATGGCAAAGGTATATCTTATGTCGGAGAAATAGTTGATTTAGGTGTAAGCGCAGGAATTATTCAAAAATCTGGAGCTTGGTTTTCATATGAAGGAGCTAAAATTGGTCAAGGAAGAGAAAATACAAAAGAATATCTTTCAAACAATCCAGAAATATTGCAAAAGATTGATGAACAAATTAGAAATATATAATAATCAAAAGGTCATATGTTTTCATATGACTTTTTAAAAAGGAATAAAAATGAAATATTCAAATTTTATAAATGGCTTTGAAGAAGGCGTTTTTGAAAAATTAAATAATAAAAAAATTGAATTAGAACAAAATGGTAAAAAAATATATGATCTTTTTGTAGGAACACCTGATTTTTCACCAGATGAAAATATATTAAAAACAATTAGTGAAAAAGCATTAGATCCATCTTTAATAAAATATTCATTAAGAGATATTGATGAATTAAAAGAAAGCTTTATTAATCATTATAAAAAAAGATTTAATATTTCTTTAAATAAAAATGAGATAATGACAGTTAATGGAACACAAGATGGTATGTGTCATATAGGTATGCTTTTTGCTGATGAAAAAGATATTTGCCTATTACCAAATCCAGGATATGTTGCTTTTGAGGCTTGTGCAAAATTTGCAAGATGTAAAATTGAATATTATCCTTTGTTAGAAGAATATGATTTTATGCCAAGATTGGATTTAATTTCTCCTAAAATTTTAAAGAAAACAAAATTTGTTATTATTTCTTATCCATCAAATCCAACTGGAGGAATAATAACTAAAAAAAGATATGAAGAAATTATTGCTTTAGCGATTAAATATAATTTTATAATTATAAATGATAATGCATATAGTGATATTATTTTTGATGATAATGAATCTTTTTCTTTTATGTCTTTACCACATGCTAAAGAAGTTGGATGTGAATTTTATTCTTTATCTAAATCTTATAATACTACTGGCGCTAGAATTTCATTTTTTATTGGAAATGAGGATTTAGTTAAACAATTTAAAAAATTAAGAAGCCAATATGATTTTGGAATGTATTATCCTTTTCAATATGCTGCAATAGAAGCATTAAATGTTTCTAAAGATATTATTGAAAAACAAAGAAAAGAATATGAAATAAGAAGAAATGTTTTTTGTGATGGATTAGCAAAAATTGGATTTGATGTTAAAAAAAGTAAAGGAACAATGTTTGTTTTTGTAAAAATTCCTTCAAATTATAAAAATGGATATGAATTTGCTGAAAAATTATTAGAAAAAACTGGTATTTTATGTACTCCAGGAATTTCTTTTGGTTCACTTGGAGATAAATATGTTAGATTTGCATTAGTAAAGCCTAAAGAAGAATTAGAAGAAATTATAAATATTATTTCTAAAGCAAAAATTATTTAAATTTAATTTAATAATTAAATTGTATGAAAAGCGTTTTTTATTGACTTTAAAATGCTCTTAATGTATAATAAAAAACGCTTGGTAGTGGAGTAGTACTCAAGAGGCTCAAGAGGCTTCCCTGCTAAGGAAGTAGATCGGGTAACTGGTGCGAGGGTTCGAATCCCTCCTGCTC
>CAJOQR010000011.1 GCA_905236965.1 uncultured Acholeplasmatales bacterium
GCATTAAAAGAACATATAAATTATGATTTCAGCAATGGTTGGGAATTAGAATATTCATCAACTGAAGATAATGATGAAATTGGTAATGATTGGGTAGTAGATTCATTTAATAATATGATTGATTTTATTAATAATAATGATGGTGATGATTTTATTAATGGTATTAATGAATATATATATCTTGATAGAGCAATTGATTCAATGCTATATATTTGGTTTATAGGTGCATCTGATAATTATAGTAAAAATATATTATGGGTAACATATGATGGTATACGTTGGATGCCAAGTGTTTATGATATGGATGCAACATGGGGATTACTATGGTATGGAGGTTTAACAGATCAATTTGATCTATCATTAGCATATTCTAGCAATTTGTTGTGGGAAAAAATATGGATTAATATGCAAGATTTAGTAATTGAAAGATATGCTGAATTAAGAAATGGACCACTTTCTTTTGATAATATATCTAAAAAATTTATTGATTTTTATAAATTAATTCCTGGAATAATTTATGAAAAAGATAAGAATAAATGGAATGGCATTCCATCAACTGATAAAAGTAATATTTTGCAAATATTAAATTGGTGCTATAAATCAATAATTGTAATGGATGATGCATTTAATGTAAATATAGATGAAACTTTACCATTTAAAGCATCATTTATATGTGATGAACATGTAAAAATAGAAATTTATATGTCAAATGATTATGAGCTTAAATCAAGCGAAATTAATATTCTTTCACCTATTGCTTTTGCTACTGATTCTTCCACAGGATATATAACAAATTCTGGAGATGGTCAAATTAATTTTAAAATTATTCTAGATGATGGTTATGAAATAGATTCAATCAACATAATTGGTAGTTATAAGAATTTAAAAGATCCAATAGATACAAAAGTAGATAATGTATATAGAATAACTAAAATAACTAGTGATTTAATAATAAATATAACTACTAAATTAAAATAACTATAAAGTGTTAATATGATGATTATTTTACTTTTTTAAAAACATTAATATAAAGGATGAATTTATACAATTTTTAGTATAAATTCATCCTTTTTTTCAATATCCTTTATTTTGGGTTATATAAATAAATATATTATATGAAAAAAATATATTTTTATTTAGCTTGATTTCTTTAAAATGTTCAATAAACTTGACATCATTTTATTAAATGATATAATCAAAAGTGGGATTATTTTATAGGGTCTATTTATATAATAAATAGAATGGTGTTTTTATGAAAAAGAAACTTATAATTATTATATCTAGTATAGTTTTAGTTTTAGCTTTAACAGCTGGGGGCGTTTTAGCTTATTTTATATCTGCTTCTAATGAAGATGTTATTAAATTTGAAGATGATAATTCAACAGAATATAAATATAAAACAACTTTAAAAGAAACTCCAACTGATGGAACAAATCCTTCTGATTATGATTCTTTAACTAATGTATATTATGCATTATATAATTTAGAATCAAAAGAAGCTTTTTCTTGTACAACAACTGGTACAGCAAAAGCTGCTATTGCTACTCAAATAATTAGTAATTCAAGAATAGTAATTGGTGATGAAGCAATGGTATCAACAATTTCTGATGGTATTGTTAAAGTAGGTACACAGAGATATTTTGTTGATAATGGAGATAAAATTTTAATTCGTAATGCAGCATCAATTAAGGATGCGAAAGCAACTTGGGAAGAAATAGAGCCTGAATGCTTAACTAAAGATGCATATATTTCTAGATATGGCTGGCTTCCATATCAATCAATAGGATATATTATTTGTGATGATACAGTCTTAGATGCATCAGAATTAAGTTATGAAGATGGCATTTATTCAGTTACATTAAATATGGATCCAGATGGAGAAAAAGCACCATATTGGTATAGAAGAGAAGTTGCAACTAATGGCTCATCAACTATGATTCCTGAATTTTCTTTTATAAATTTAACATATAAATTTGATGAAAATTGGAATATTATAGAAGTTCATGCTCAAGAAAAATATTTAGTAAAATCAATGGGAATCAAAACAACTTGTGAAACAAATTGTTATGATTCTTTTAGCTATGATAATATAGAATTTGATGAAGCATCATTAAATTATTTCAAGCAATTTAAAAACTTAACCGCAAAAGAAGAAAATATAATTTCAAAAGATGATGCTTTAACAATGCTTACATCATCATTATCAAATAAAGATTCATCAGAATCATTAGATGTATCTATTGAATTTAACAATCAAGAAGTTTTAGGAATAGCATCATTAGATATATCTGATTTAGAAAATATAAAGGTAAAAATATTAGCAGAAGATTTATATTTAGAATATTCTGATTTATTATATATTTCACTTGGAAATTTAAAATTAAAATCAAGTACCCAAACATTAAAGGATTTATTATTGGAATTTAATGGTTCTATTCCAAATGTTGATGCAATTGATGTTTTAGCAATTTTAAATGCTTTCGATAATGCAACTATAATAGAAGCTGATAATGAAACAATTGTCAAAGTAACGATTGTTCTTTTTGGTTTTAATATTGATTTAGAATATTCAATTTATAAAGATGATGTTGATTATATATTAAATTATGCAAAATTAAATTCAGAAATAGAAGGAAATAAAGTAGAAATTTTTGCATCTCCATCAAATAATAAATTTCCTGTAATTGATAAATCTAATTTTTCTGATGTATCTAATTTAGATTTTATATTTTCAAGCTTATCAAAATTATTAATTAATGATAGCATTTATACTAATATAAATATTTATAATGATTTTATTGGTATTGATATTGATTTATATGCAAATTTAAAAGATTCAATAGAAGCAAAAGCTTTAATTGATTTAAATTATAAAAATAAACAAATTCATTTGGATTTAATATATTTAAATGATAATTTATATTTGTCAGTTTATAATATAAATTTAATGATTTCAAAAGATGATTTATTGAATTTAATAAATAAATATTTTGATAAATCAATTTCCATAAATTCAATTACAACTACTGATATTATAAATACAATAATTGAAATAGATTATGATGAATTATTTAAAAATGTTAATATATCAGATAATGAATTAAATATAACAACAAATTTACAACAATTTTTAAATTTAAATGAAGATATTAATTTAATTATCGCTGAAGGTGATGATTTAACATTAAAAACTAATTATAAAAATTTAAATATAGAAGCTTCAATCAAAACATTAAATAATTTAAATATAGATATTAATGATGAAATTTATCATGATGCATATTATTTTGAAGATTTTATAGATACAGTAATAGAATTAATAAATTCGAAAAAAATAGAATTAGATTTATCACTAACATATAAAGAAATAGATATAGCTATAAAAGGATATATCGATTTTAATGATGGAATAAAAGCTGAAATAAATATGTCTTTAATGAAAGATTCATTCTCAAAAGATATAAAATTAATATATCAAAATTCTGAAATCTTTATTGAAATAGAAGGAATAAAATTA
>CAJOQR010000012.1 GCA_905236965.1 uncultured Acholeplasmatales bacterium
GTATTACCAGATTATTTTGAAAAAGTAATTTTAATAAAAGAAGCTATTTCTCAAGGATCTAATATAAGTGATGCATGTAAAGAAATAGGTCTTTCAAGATCTACATTTTATAAATATAAAGATTATGTAAATAGACCTACAATGAAATTAGGTAAACATGTTATATTATCATTTAAGGTTTATGATGAACCAGGGGCATTATCAAATATTTTAAATGAAGTAGCATTAAAGGGAGCTAATGTTTTAGCAATTAATCAAGAGGTTCCAATTAATAGCGTTGCCTTTGTTACAATGACAATTGCATTAATTAATTTAGATTTATCTATAACAGATTTTATATTAGAATTAAAGACATTGAAAAATGTTTTAGATGTAATGCTAATTGCCGTTGAATAGTTTACTTTACAATTTATTTTTGATATAATTACTTTTGTAAAATGGAGGATTTTAAAATGAATGTTTTTGAAAAGGTTAAAGAAATTATTGAAAGTGAATTAAATGTTGAAGCTGATAAAATTACTTTAGAAACTTCTATTAAAGATGATTTAGGTGCTGATTCTATTGATGCTGTTCAAATTGTTATGGCATTAGAAGATGAATTTGGCATAGAAATTGATACTGAGAATGTAGAAGAAATCACAGTAGTTAAGAATCTAGTTGCATATATTGAAAACAAGCTAAATTAGTTTAAACGACTGCTTAATAAGCAGTCTTTTTTCTCATTGAAAGGAGGTTTTTGTATGGATTATGAATATTATATAAATAAATGGAAACAAGAAAAAAGCTTTAAAATTGAATCTGATAAAATAAAAGAAAAATATTATATCTATACAGAATTTCCTATGGCTAATCAATATGGATTTCAAAACATTAATTTAAAAGGAATTATTGTAGGTGATATATATTCTAGATTTTATCGTATGAATGATAAAAATGTTTTTTTCCCATTAGGCTTTCACACATTATCTAAATCAAGCTTTGTTGAGACAAAAAAGCATTCAACATATTTAAATGATGATTTAGCTAATGCTATGTATAAACAAATGGAAAGATTAGGAATTGGCATTAATGAAAATAAATTAATAAATTTAAGGCATAATGAATATTTATCAAGCTTACAAGAAGCTTTTATTGATTTATATGATAAAGGATATATTGAATATAAAAATAAATATGTTTATTATGATAAAGCAAATGAAAAAATATATGATGAATTAACAATTAAAAATAAAAAATTACCAATTGTTGATTATCGTTGTTTTGTTTTAAAAATAAAGGATATAAAAGAATCTTTATTAAAATCAATTAATAATATCGATACATCTAGTGATGTAAAAGCTGAATTAATAAATTATTTAGCTCCTAAAAGAATAATGGAAATAGATTTTATGACTTCTAATAATTTTACAATTCATTTAGAATTAAAAAATCCTGAATATATAGCTGGAATAAGCTTTATATTTATTAATCCAGAAAAAGTAGAAATAACAAATTATTTAGATAGCAAATATTATAATGATGTTTTTAATTATTTAGATGGTTATGATGATAGATTATTTGTATTTACAGGCGTTTATGCTACAAATCCTTTAACAGGAAAGGATATACCTCTTTTTATATCTACAATTTATAGTGATGATTTTTATATTGGAAATCCTGCAATTGATGAAGATGATATGGCTTTAGCGCTAGAAAATAGCATTGAAACACCTATAATTTTAAAGGATAATAAATTAATTAATTCAGATTTTTTAGATGGTCTTAGTTTAAAAGAAGCTAATGAAAAAATTTTTGAAATGTTTTTAGATGCTGATATATGTAGGGAACATATGATATATGAAAATGATGAAATTAATTTAACATCAATAGATAATTTTGGACCACTTTTTCCTTTTTTAGAGGATAAGGATACTAAAATTATTAAATCATTAAAAGGACACTTGCCTTATGCTTTTTCTGATAAATTAAGACCAGTTTTACAAGATAATGTTGATATTGTAGGAGATACAATGAATGGAACTATTAATAATTTATTTACTGAAGGTATGATTCCTATTTTATCTATTTTATATGATCAAGCGGGCTCAACTGTACCTATTTTTTCTAATGAAGCATTAGATCAATATTATGATTTTGGTTCAATTAAATATGCTATTGTATCTAAAAATAATTTATTAGGAACTATTTTTATGCCACTTGTATTATCAAATATTATAAATAAAGAATTAGGCGATGAATTATTAAAATTAGAAAAAGTAGATGTTTATAAGGATTTACTTGATAAGGATAATGAAATTGTAAAAAGAAGTAATAATAATTTAATAGATTTAGATTCTTTATTAGATAAATATGGACCTGATTCTATTAGATATTATTTAATTAAATCATCTAAATTAGATGAGGATTTAATATTTGATGAAAATAAAATTAAGCAATATTATTTAAAAATTGCTAAATTAGAAAAAATATTAAAGAAGCATGGTGAAGGCTCATCTAAATTAGATTATTTAGTTTTTAATTTAATGTTAGATACAAAAAAAGCTTTATATGAAAAAAATATAAATAAATATATTGATTTAATAGATGAATTTTTAAATAAATTTATAGATGATTTTGAATTATCAGATAAGGAATGCTTAGCTTTTATTAAAATAATTAGTCCAGTTTTACCTTTTATATCAGAACAAATATTTAAAGAAAGATTTAATGGTAAATATTCTATATTAAATGAAACATGGCCTGATTAAAATTAATACTTTAGTATTAAAATTATTATTTTTTATGATATAATGGAAAAGAAGTTAATAAATTAAAGGAGAAATTTAATATGGTTATATCAATAGGCTGTGATCATTCCGCTTTAGAATTAAAAAATGAAATAATTAATCATTTAAAATCAAAAGGAATTGAAATACTAGATGAAGGTACTTATACTAAAGAATCTTGCGATTATACAGATTTTGGATATAAAGTAGCTAAAGATGTTCAAAATAAAAAAGCAGATAGAGGAATTGTTATTTGTTATACAGGTATTGGAATGTCTATAATAGCTAATAAGGTTGAAAATATTAGATGTGCTTTAGTTGGAAATATAGATGCTGCAAGGCTAACAAGAGAGCATAATGATACAAATGTTTTAGCTTTATCAGCAAAATATACTGGATATGCTTTAGCTAAAGAAATAGTTGATGTTTGGCTTGAAACTGATTTTTCATATAATGAGCGTCATCAAAGACGTATAGATAAAATAACAAAATATGAGGAGATGGAAAAAAAGTGAGCGTAACAATTTTAAATCATTCTTTAATAAAGCATAAATTATCTATTATTAGAAAAAAAGAAACTAAAATTAAGGATTTTTACCAAAATGTTAATGAAATTGCAGGCTTAATGGCTTATGAAATAACAAGAGATTTTCCATTAAGAGAAATTGAAATTGAAACTCCTATTTGTAAATCAATTCAGTATGAATTAGCATTAGATGTTGTAATTGTTCCTATATTAAGAGCTGGTCTTGGAATGGTTGATGGTATTCGTAGTATGATACCTACTGCTAAAATTGGATTTATAGGTCTATATCGTGATGAAAAAACATTAGAGCCTCATGAATATTATGCAAAATTTCCAGATATAACAAAAGATTCTATTGTTTTAGTTGTAGATCCAATGCTTGCAACAGGAGGTTCTGCATCAGCTGCTATTTCTTTATTGAAAGAAAAAGGCTGCAAGGATATTAGATATGTAGGATTAGTTGCTGCACCTGATGGTATAAAAAGATTACAAAATGATCACCCTGATGTTTCAATTTATTTAGCAGCAGAAGATGAAAAGCTTAATGATGTTGGATATATTGTACCAGGACTTGGTGATTGTGGAGATAGATTGTTTGGTACAAAATAATGAAAAAAGCTACTAAATATGCTACATTTTATGCATTAGCTACCCAAGGCATTTTAACAATGCTAATTTTAATGGGAGTAGGCTTTGGCATAGGATGGTTGATTGATAAAGAATCCTTTTGGGCACCTCTTTTACGGGTTGTTGGGATACTTATTGGTCTTGTTATATTTATTTCTTATATTTTATTTTTAAGTAAAGGAGAGGATAAAAAAGATGGAAAACAAAGCTAATTTATTAGCTGTTCCTGTTACAATATTATCCGTTTCTATTGTTACAATTATTTTAGCAATATTACAATTTGGATGGGTATATTTTTTAATAGGAGCACTAGTAGGGCTTATGAACCATGGACTTATGCTAAAGCAAAGCTATAGAATTGCACGTTATGCTGAGCTTGACCCTGAGGGCAAAACCTTAAATCCTAAAAAAACTGCCGTTGTTTGGTATTTTTTAAGGGTTTTAGTTTTTGTTGCAGTATTTACAAGCTTAGTATTTAAAGCTGATATTCAAAATGATAAAATGGGAATTTGGTATATATTATTAGCTTTAGCAGGATATATATTGTGCAAAATTATCTTTTTAATCTTCCTTATTTTTAAAAGAAAGAAGGTTGATGAAAATTGATTTTAGCTTTTGTGCTTAAAGCACCTTTTATATCAACAATAATAATTGTTTTTGTATTATCAATTTTATTTTTTATAATGAGCTTTTTCATTAAAAAAATAGATCCTATGAAAAAAACTCCATTATGGTTAATTCCTTTTATTATGCTAGTAGATGGGTTAAATAATTTTGTAAAGGATACAATTGGTAAGAGGTGGAAATCTTATTCACCATGGTTTTTAACACTTGTTATTTTTATATTTTTTGCCAATACATCGGCAATTTATTTATTAGATAATCCAACAGGTTATTTAATAATTACATTTACTTTAGCAATGTGTTCATTTGTTATAATTCAAGCAACAGGAATAATTTCACTTGGAATTGGAGGATATTTACATGGATTTATAGAGCCTAATCCAGTTATGCTTCCTATGAATATTATAAGTGAAATATCATTACCTATTTCTTTAAGCTTAAGATTGTTTGGTAATGTATTATCTGGAACTATAATTTCAATTTTGATTAAAAAATCACTTGGATGGTTTTCTATTCCTTTTATGCCTATAATAAATATAATATTTGATTTTGCGTTTAGTATTATTCAGGTTGCAGTATTTGTAATATTATCAATTATTTTTACATCTCAAAAAATTAAAGATGAAGAAAAAATATATTCTAATGATTAAAAAGGAGAAAAATTATGAATTTATTAACTATTTTAACAAACATTTTTACATTTTTAGCTGAATCATCAGTTGGTGATGGCTTAAAAGCAATAGGTGCAGGTATTGCAGTATTTACAGGCTTTGGTGCCGCAATTGGTGAAGGTAATGTTGCAGCACATGCTGTAGATGCAATTGCTCGTCAACCAGAAAAGGCTGGTTATATAAGACTTACAATGCTTATTGGTCAGGCTGTATCTGAAACAACTGGTTTGTATGGATTTGTTATCGCTATTTTATTGATTTTTATGTAAGAAAGGAATTACTTATTAGTAATTTAAGGAAATATGATGATATTAGGTATAAGCGAAGCTATTGATGAAATAATATCTACAATAACTGAAGCTTTGGGACCTTTAGCTAATTTAAAAACCGCTACTACATCTGATTGGTTGGGTTATTTAGCTGAGGTTGGTATTCAGCTAATATCAACCATTATATTATTTTTAGCAGTAAAATTTTTCTTATGGAAGCCAATAACAAACATATTAGAAAAGCGTCGTGAAGCAATTGATTTAGAATTAAAAGAAGCAGAAGATGCTAAAAATAATTCTATTCAAATTGAACAAGAATTATTACAAGAAAAAGAAAGAGCTAAAGCTGAGGTTAAAGCTTTAATTTCTCAAGCTGAGCATGATGCGTTAGTACAAAAAGAATCTATTATTAACGATGCTAAAGCTGAAGCTAAAAGAAGACTTGATAATTTAGAAAATGAATTAGTTCAAGAAAAAGCTAATATGGAAGCTGACATAAAAAAAGAAATAGTAGATATTGCATTCCAAGCTGCTGAAAAAATTGTTGCCAAAGAAATTGATAAGGATAAATATTTAGATTTTATCAATGATTTCTTAGAGGAGGCAAAATAGTGGTTGAAACTGAATATGCAAAAGCTTTATATGATTTAGCAAAAGAAAATGATAATTTAGAATTATATAGAGATTTTTTTAGAACTTTAATGAAAATTTATTTTTCAATGGAAGATTTTAAAAATTTATTAAATTCTCCTTTTGTAAATAAAGAGGAGAAAAAAGAATTTATAAAAAAAACATTCGGAAATGTTTTTGATGAAATATTTTTAAATTTTTTATATGTTATTATCGATAAAAATAGGACAAATATTTTAGTCGGTATAAAAGATGAATATAAAAAGCTTGTCTTAAATTCTACAGGTGTTAAAAGAATTTATGTTACAAGTGCTAAAAAATTATCGATAGAAGAATTAGAAAAATTAAAAAAAGCTTTGAGTGAAAAATTCAAAGATAAAAAGATAGAATTGAAAAATGAAGTTGATGAGGCTTTAATAGGAGGAATTCAAATTACAGCTGATGATGAATCAATTGATTTATCTACTAAAAATTCACTAGAAAAGCTTAAATCAATTTTATAGAAAGGGGATAGGTTATGGCAAACATTAATTTATCTGAAATTTCAAGCATAATTAAAGAACAAATCAAATCCTATAAAGAAGATATTCAAACCGAAAATATTGGTAGAGTTGTTCAAGTAGGAGATGGTATAGCTTTAATTCATGGATTAAATAAAGCAATGTCATCTGAATTATTAATTTTTCCAAATGATGTATATGGCATGGTACAAAATTTAGAACAAGATTGTGTTGGTGCTATTTTATTAGGAGAAAGCTCTAAAATAAAAGAAGGCGATATTGTTAAATGTTCAGGAAGAATTTTAGAGGTTCCTGTTGGAGATGAATTTATTGGCCGTGTTGTTGATCCATTAGGACATCCTATTGATGGTTTAGGCGCTATAAATGCTAAAAATCATCGTCCTATCGAAGTTAAAGCAACAGGCGTTATGGATAGAAAAAGTGTAGATACTCCTTTACAAACTGGAATAAAGGTTTTAGATGCGCTTGTTCCAATTGGAAGAGGACAAAGAGAATTAATTATTGGTGATAGACAAACTGGTAAAACATCTATTGCTGTAGATACAATTTTAAATCAAAAGGATACAAATGTGATTTGTATTTATGTTGCAATAGGTCAAAAAGAATCTACTGTTTCATCAGTTTATGAAACATTAAAAGAAAATGGTGCAATGAAATATTCAATTATTGTATCAGCATCAGCATCAAAGCCTGCCCCTATGCTATATTTAGCACCTTATTCTGGTGTTTCAATGGCAGAATATTTTATGTATCAGGGTAAGGATGTTTTAATTGTTTATGATGATTTATCTAAGCATGCTGTTGCTTATCGTGAAATGTCTTTATTATTACATCGTCCACCAGGAAGAGAAGCATATCCTGGAGATGTATTTTATCTACATTCAAGATTATTAGAGCGTGCTGCTAAATTAAATGATTCATTAGGTGGCGGTTCTATAACTGCTTTACCAATTATTGAAACACAAGCAGGTGATATATCAGCTTATATTCCAACAAATGTTATTTCAATAACAGATGGTCAAATTTTCTTACAAACTGATTATTTTTATAAAGGAATTAGACCTGCTATTAATGCAGGATTATCTGTATCACGTGTAGGTGGTGCTGCTCAAACTAAAGCAGTTAAAAAAGTTTCAGGTACCTTAAGACTTGATTTAGCTTCATACCATGAGCTTGAATCATTTGCTCAATTTGGTTCTGATTTAGATCAATCAACTAAATCAAGACTAGAGCGTGGTAAAAGAACTCAAGAGATTTTAAAGCAAGGTTTACATAAAACATTAAAAATGGAAGAAGAAGCAATTATTTTATATTGCTTAACTCATTCTTTTTTAGATGATATTCCAGTTGAAGAATTATCAAAATTTGAGGATTCCTTATATTTAGATTTAAAAACAAATGAAGAAGGAATTCGTTTAGCTGAATATATAAAAACAACAAAGCAGCTTCCTGATTTAGAAAAGCTTGATAATTATATAATTGATTTTAAGAAAAGAATAATTTAAGGAGTGATTCATATGGCTAACTCACTACGTGAGGTAAAGGTAAGAATTTCTTCTACAGAAAGCACAGCTCAAATTACTAAAGCTATGTATATGGTAAGTCAGTCAAAATTAAAAAAGGCTGAAAGGACTTATAAATCATATCAAGATTTTATGAAAAGAATATCATCTACTGTATCAAATATTGTTAAAAAAGCATCAGATGATTATCCTCATCCATTATTAGTTGAAAGAGAAGTTAATAAAACAGCATATTTATTAATTACATCTGATAGAGGATTAGCAGGAGCATATAATTCTGGATTATTTAAAGAATTTAAGAATTATATATCTATAAATCATAAATCAAATGATGAATTCATAGTCTTAAGTATAGGTAAAAAAGGCTTTAGCTTTATTGAAAAAGAAAAATATAATACTATTCAAAAGGAAGCAACATTAGTAAGAGATGATGTAATGTTTATTGATGTTGAGCCATTATCTAGAAGTATTGTTGATTCTTACTTAAATAAAGATATTGATAAGCTTGTTATTGTATATAATCATTATATAAATAGTATTACACAAGAAATAAAATTTGATACTTTGCTTCCAATATCTGAAATTGAAGGCGAAGAGACTCTTATTGATTATGCATATGAAACAGGTTTAGAAAAAACATTAGATCTTGTTCTACCAATGTATGTTCAAGATATTATATATGGAATTATTTTAGATGCTAAAACATCTGAGCATTCTGCAAGACAAAATTCTATGAAGAATGCAACTGATAATGCAGAAGAGGTAATTTCAAAACTTCAGTTATTATATAATAGAGCTCGTCAAAATGTTATTACGACTGAGTTAATTGATATTATAGGTGGAGCAAATGCTATTGGAGGTGAAAAATAGTGGCACAATATGGCTATGTTGTAGAAGTTAAAGGACCAGTTGTTGATGTAGCGTTTGATGATGGAGCGCTACCAGCAATAAATGATTGTTTAACAATAACTGTTGCTAAAGAAGAAAATAATGGCTTTGCTATAGATTTAGCTTTAGAGGTTGCCCTTCATATTGGAAATAGAAAGGTTCGCTGTATAGCGATGGATTCAACAGATGGACTTTCAAGAGGAATGAAAGTATTATCAACTGGTGGAGCTATTTCTGTTCCAGTTGGAAATGAGACATTAGGAAGAGTTTTTAATGTATTAGGAAATCCAATTGATGGAAAAGGCGAAGTCAATGCTAAAAGAATGCCTATTCATAGAGAAGCACCATCTCTTGATGATTTATCTTCTAATGTTGAAATTCTAGAAACAGGTATAAAAGTTGTAGATTTACTTGCGCCATATATTAAAGGTGGTAAAATTGGACTTTTTGGTGGTGCAGGTGTAGGTAAAACAGTTTTAATTCAAGAATTAATCCATAATGTTGCACAAGAGCATGGTGGAATATCAGTTTTTGCTGGTGTTGGTGAACGTACAAGAGAAGGTAATGATTTATATAAAGAAATGAATGAATCAGGCGTTATATCAAAAACAGCAATGGTATTTGGACAAATGAATGAGCCACCTGGAGCTCGTATGAGAGTTGCTCTTACAGGATTAACTATGGCAGAGCATTTTAGAGATGAAGAGCATCAAGATGTATTATTATTTATTGATAATATTTTCCGTTTTACTCAAGCAGGATCTGAAGTATCAGCTTTATTAGGACGTATGCCAAGTGCTGTTGGATATCAACCAACACTTGCAACTGAAATGGGTAAATTACAAGAAAGAATTACATCTACTAAGGATGGATCTATAACATCAATTCAAGCAATTTATGTTCCTGCAGATGATTATACAGATCCAGCTCCTGCAACAACATTTACACATCTAGATGCAACAACAAACCTTTCAAGAAAATTAACAGAAGAAGGTATTTATCCTGCTGTAGATCCACTTGCATCAACTTCTCGTGCTTTACAGCCTGATATTGTAGGAGAAGAGCATTATAAGGTCGCAAGAGGTGTTCAACAAATAATTCAAAGATATAATGAATTATTAGATATAATTGCAATTTTAGGTATGGATGAATTATCAGAAGAAGATAAACTTGTTGTTACTCGTGCTAGACGTGTTAGATTATTTTTATCTCAAAATATGTTTATTGGTGGCCAATTTACAGGCGTACCTGGTGTATATGTTCCAGTTAAAGAAACAATTAGAGGCTTTAAAGAAATTTTAGAAGGAAAGCATGATGATTTACCAGAAGAAGCATTCCGCTTAGTTGGTACAATTGATGATGCAATTAAAAAAGCAGAGACATTAAAATAATGAGAATTATTGTATCAACTCATCAAGGAACATTATACAACGAAGAAATTGATTATTTTACAGTTCATAAAACAGATGGCGATTTTGGTGTAATGAAAGATCATATACCTGTAATTGCTGTAATGGATGAAGGCTATATTAAAATTGTAAGAAGAAATGATGAATTTTATATTGTTATAATTAATGGTATCCTAGATTATCATGATAATCTTGCAACTATTTTAGTTCAAGAAGCTCACATAGGGCGTGATGCTGAATCTGCTAAAAATCATTTATTAGAAGTAAGAAAAGCAAGACTTGAACAAAATAGAAAAGAAAGTGTTGATTTAACACAAAAAGAAAAAGAATTAAGAGAAAATATAGCTAAATCAAAAGCTGGAAATTTATAATATTTAAAAATTAAAAGGGGCTGTTAAGAAACTAACAATTTCTTAATAGCCCTTTTTTCTATATATTTTGTGCAATAACAACTACGTTGTTAAGAA
>CAJOQR010000013.1 GCA_905236965.1 uncultured Acholeplasmatales bacterium
AATATTTTTAATATTTTTAATTTTAGGATTTCATTTATTTAATATATTTATTATAATTAGGGATATATTATTTAAATATAGAGGATTCGTTAAAACTTTTCTAATTTATCTTTTGTTGTCAAATAAAGATTCAAGATAGTTTATATATTTAACAAAAAAAAAGTTTTGAAATTTTTGAGTTGAAATTTCCCCCTCAAATTTGGTAATCTTTATTGTTCAGCGGGGGAAAAATTTCAACGCAAACTAAGGTAATTTAATTTACCGCTAAAATCTCCTAAAACTAATTCAATTTTACCATTATTTATTAGATAGTCATAATAATTACTTTTATCATTTTCTAAATTTAATTCATTATTTAAACATAAATGGCAATATGAAGAATAATGATCTTCTGAAGGCATACTTATTGCCCCATAAAAAATATAATTAAAATTATTGAAAATTTAATTTTCAATTACAAAAGATTTTATTTTATTTTTATACTTTTTAAGATTAAAATCTTGATATTCTTCGGGTTCATCACCTTGACATAATTCAAAGAAAAAATATAAAAAATTTGGCACCAGTACAGATTCTATAAATTGTCTAACACGTTTTTGATATCTACTATTATTTTATATTTTTTCTTCATAATCTTAAGAGCAATTTGCACATTTAGTATTTAATGGTGATAATTTTTGATAAATTATATCTTTAAGAGATTTAGAAGAAATTAAATCATTTTTATAAATACATAATAAACTTCCTAATTCTTTATATATAGTTTCTGAATTAAAACATATTGAACAATTTTTTCTTAAAATATAACAAATATTAAATAATTTATTTCCTTTAAACCAGTTAAAGACATGTTGAATATGATATACTTGTTTAACAGCGTTATTTTCTGATAAAATAATGAGAATTTAAAATTATTATTTGCGATATCCCATATATTAGGATATTTATTAACACTTATTGATACGACTATTTTATTACATAATTTTATTAAATCTGAAGCATTATTAGATCTTTCCATTAATGGATTTTTAAATAAATTTGGCTTTATTATAATCAAAAATAAAAATAAAAATGAATCATAGCGACAACTATTAGAAATCCATTTCATAAAAAAAAGTTATTAAGGTCATTTTCTAATTCTTCAAAATTTACATTATTTATATGAAAATATGGGCATTTCCATAATAAAGTATAAAAATTAAAAAATATTTTTGGTACAGATATGATTATTATTGGTACAGAAAAATAGGTAAAAATAGGGTGCTTGTACCAAAAAAATCCTTGTACCATATTTTTCCATAATTCATTGGGATTAGGATTTGGCGATTGGGTATTGGAATTTGGGGTTTAGGATTTGGGATTTAGGGATTGAGATTGGGTCAGCTTATATTGTTCATTTTTTATTGAATTTATTTTGTTTATATTGATTAAATTAATTTAATTTTATTATGAAAGTTAATGTCACTTTAAATACAATAAATAAAATAAAAAAAAGTGAGCCATACAAAATGGAAATACCAGAACGTTTTTTTAATATGGCAGTCATAGATTAAGAGAGAATGACAATTTATGATAGTCTTACTCAGATATCAATAACATGTGACAAAAAAAAAATTATTGAACTAATTGAAGCTGGAAACGATGTCGAGGTAAAAATTAAGCCAGTTGATCTTTCTAGAAATATAGACAAGGTAAGGTGTTCTTATTTCAACAAAATATACTCAAAAAAAAAGCATAGATTTTCTCATTCAAACGAATGTAATGCTGACAAAAGAATGATTAAAACTATGTGGTTATTTAAAAAGGAAAATTCAATTTCAATTAAAAAAGATCATGAAAATTCCGAAAATTCTAAAAATTTTGAAAAATATTATGAAAACGTTGAAATATCTAATATAACAAAGATGTTTATAAATATAAATAAAAAAATAATTTTTTTATTAAAAAATATACAAAAGAAAAAGAACTTCAAATTATAAATAAAATAAATGAAAAATATAAGTCTTTAAATATATTTCCGAAAATAATTAAATCAGAAAAAAATGATAATAAAACAATTTTGAATATGAATTTTTATAAGTCAAAAAAAATTGATTATTCTGGCAATTTGAAATATGTAAAAAATTATATAAAAAGTTTGTTAATTACAATTAAAAAATTTCATGAAATATGTTATGTCCATGGTGATATTAAGCCAGACTATTTTTTATATGAAAACGAAACAAATTACCATTAAATTGATTTTGATCACTCAGGCAAAGAAAAAGACTATTCGATTGGATCAGTAACATATCCTTTTTCTGCTCCAGAAAGAAATAAAAATATGCCATGCTATAATAAAAGTTCATACAAATGGAATGATTTATGGAGTATCGGAAATATTTTATTGTTTTTTATGCCAAAAAAAGATATTTTTGATATAAACTTAAAAGAAGAAAAATACATATATGAATATATTCTTTTATATGGAAAACCTAATGTTAATGCAAAATTCCAATTAATTTATAATGTAAGTAAATATATTTCAAAATATGATAACGCTTTTATTGAAAATAATATTAAAAGGGAAATTGATGAGAAGGAGAAATATTATGCAATAAATGTGATTAAAGGATTATTGCAATTAAATTTCCGAAAAAGATTAAGTGCAGAAGATTCGTTAAATCATAGTTTTTTAAATGGCATTTCAACTATCGAAAAAAAATCAAATCAATTTATCTGAAAAATAATTCATGAAAAAATTTTCATTGAATATTGATTTAATAA
>CAJOQR010000014.1 GCA_905236965.1 uncultured Acholeplasmatales bacterium
CATTTTATTTGAAATATCTCTCAAATTTTCGCGGTTTTTAAATTGATAAAGGGATATTGGACTTAATAATTGTTCTAATGAATATACGAAATTCGTTGGTGTTGATTTTGCCTTAGGTCAAATTTATTTGAATGAAGAAGTGATAGACTAAATTCTGTTTCAATTTCAAAAAGCGGAATTTAGTTTTTTATTTCTTAGAACAAAAAACATTATTGATTGCTTTTAATTCGTTTCGTTGAATAATAAAATAAATAACAGAGGTGGTTTATTAATATGATTAATTCTTCTAATAAATTATTACCCAAAGCTGCTTTAATTGGTTTAGGCGCAATTGCTTTAGAATATGAATTAGGCTTAAAAACAACTGATAAATTTAATTTAATTGCGGTGTGTGATACTAATGCTGAATCTGGTGGCAGAAAATGTTTTCAATCTCTTCCATTTTATAATTCTATTGAAACGTTAATTGAAAAAGAAACCTTAGATTTGCTGATAATTTCCACCCCGCCTTCCTCACATTATGAATTGGTTAAATTTGCTCTTATGCATGATATTAACGTCATTGTTGAAAAACCAATGATTCTAGATTATGAGAAAATACAAGAATTATATAAACTTGCTGAAGACAGAAAATTAGTATTGAATACTTCCTATCATTGGCAAAACGGAGAAGAAGTAAGACACCTAATTGGTAAAATAAAAAAAGATCAAATAGCTAAAATAAATGTTGCAGTGGATGACCCTTATTCCAATAATTCTATTGATATAAGAGATGATAGAAAACATTTAGAGGGTAGTTGGATCGATAGCGGTGTCAACGCCTTGTCTTATATCAAATTGTTTTTACCTTTTAATCATTTTTTAATTAAGAATATGGATGTTCAATTTGCTAAAAACATCCATCAACCGATATATTCCTCTATCGATTTAGTGATTGATGATGTTGAAATAAATATTACTGTCGATTGGAGAAATAATAAAAATTTCAAAAGAAGTGAGATATATTTAAAAGATGGAACTCGTTTCTTTATAAATCATAGCGAGCAAAAAATAATTTTTAATGACAAAGAAGAATGCTATGATGATATGAGTAGATTAAGTAGACATTATTATAATTATTTTAATAATTTTAACTTTTTATCTAACAGAGAAGAGACACTCCTAATTCATAAAATATTATTAAGTGTCAGGGATGAATATGAAAAGAATTATCATTAGATTATTTTATTTCTTTAAAAGCAAATCTTACGCTAAATATATTGCCGTCACTATCATTTTAGCGGCCATATTTGTAGCTTTAGCTTTCCTTTTACAGCAATTTTTCCAATCCAATATTTTTGAAATTATTATTGGTACCGCTTTTGGCTTTGCGGTATCTAATATTGCTATTTATTTAGTGGGTTCTTTTTCTCGATTATTTGAAGACCGTCTTAAAGTTAATAATTCCACTGAAGATATGTTGAAGATATATCGCGATAGTAAATATCAAAAGATTGTTAATTTTAAAAATCGTTCCGCGGTTATTTGTTATAATCCCTTACTCGTGAATGTTAATAATGATATGAAAATTAAAATCAAAGATGATCCAAAGAAAAATTTTGAAGTCAGCGATTTTGTTGGTGAGAATTTTAATACATTATTTAACCTCCATGCTTCTAGCAGTATTGAAAATACGGAAACAGTAAGACTTGATCAAATTGAAAAAGTAGGGGATAAGAAATACATTTTCCATTTATCACGTTCTAATTTTTACAACCATTTGGTAACCAATCGTGCGGTGGACTATGAAATAGAACACAAATTGTCTTTAAGAACATTATATGAATTTGGCCCTGGTTTAAAACCTTTAGAGGAAAGTGTTTTTTCTAATCATATTGGTATCAATGCTTTAGTGTTTTTAGAAGACGGCTATGTTCTTTTGCCTCAAAGAAAAAGAGATTCTACTATTTCTAAAAATAATGTTACAGCCTCGATTGCTATCGCTTTATTTGCCCCAAAAGATAATAGACTTGTCGATGAAGATTATTTATTCCATAACTCAATTATCAATGGGCTACAAAAAAGATTATC
>CAJOQR010000015.1 GCA_905236965.1 uncultured Acholeplasmatales bacterium
GTAGAATTTATGAATAGTCTAAATTTAAATGAAGAAGATTATAAAAATATTATGGGTTTAAATGCTAAAAAAATATTGAATATATAAAAAAATTTAAGTAAATAAAAAAAACTACCTAGCAATTAAACTAGGTAGTTTTTTAAATCATTATTTGTTTTTTTATTTAAAGTGTTTTAAATATGCAAAACTATTAAGAATAAATATATTAATCCGTAATATAAAAATATAGCTATAATATCATTAAATGTTGTTATAAAAGGACCTGATGCAACAGCTGGATCAATATGTATTTTATCTAATAAGATAGGGAAAAAAGAACCAACTGCAGAAGATGCAGTCATTGCAAGTAAAAGACTTGTAGAAATAATTGCTGATATTTTTAAAACATCTAAAATTTTAAATTCATCACCTGTGATAATTTGTCTTTTTACAGTTAAATAAACTAAAACAAAAGCAAAGGCAATAATAGCGATTATAATACCATTTATAAATCCAACTAATATTTCTTTTCCAATCAATTTTCTTATTTGTTTTTTCTTCATATCTTCATCAGATATAGTTCTTATTGTTACAGCTAATGATTGTGTTCCTACATTACCTGCCATATCTAAAACCATTGATTGGAAGAATACTGCAACAGGTATTGCAGCAATTACTGTTTCAAATGTACCAGTAACTGTTGAAACAATGATTCCTAAAAATAACAAAACAACAAGCCAAGGAATTCTTTTTTTAACTGAATAAAATGGTGATTCATCAACATCAACTATTTCTGTTAAACCTCCGAGTTTAGCATAATCTTCAGTCATTTCTTCATCAGCAGCTTCAATGATTGTATCTAATGAAATAACACCTAATAATTTATTTTCATTATCAATAATAGGTATTGATTCTTCAGAATAATCTTTTAATGTTTGAATGATTTCAGATACTATTTCTGTTTCTAAAACAGAAGGGAAAGAAGAAATAATAATTTTTTCTAATGAATCATCTTTTCTAGCTAAAATTAAATCTTTTAATCTAACAGCGCCTAGTAGATGATTTTCTTTATCAATAACATATAAAGTATTAATATTATCATGTTCTCCGGCATCTTTAATTAAAGATGACATAGCTTCTTTAATAGTAGCACCTTCATTTATAGTTATATAATTATCTGACATATAACTACCTATTGTTTCATCATCTTTTTTATCAAGTGCTTCAACTTTTTTTCTAGTTTCTTCTTCCATTAAAGATATTAAATGCTGTTTAAAATCATCATCTAATTCATCTAAGATATTAATAGCTTCATCTGAATCTAATTCATCTAAGATATCAGCAGCTTTATCAGCTTTTAATTCTTCAATGTAATCTTCTGGATTATCAAAAAATGAAAAAATTTCAGCTGTTTTTTCAACTCCAAATATTTCATATGCTTTAAATCTTTCTTCTTTTGTTAAAGATGCTAAAGCATCAGCTATATCACCTGAGTGATAATTTTTTAATTTTTTCTTTTTTGTTTGATTTGTAGTAGAATTTTTTAAAATTTTAATAATAGCATCCTTATTATTTAAAGCCATAAATATTACCCCCTATTTTTAAGATAATATCCATACGTGATTAATCGATGGATATTTATTATTTTTGTTATTCGAATATTCCATTATTAATCACTTCCTCCTTATATAATAAAACCACTTTTATTATATAATTTATAATATAAATTAACAAGGTTAAATTTGTGTTTCTTTCTCTTTTATAATTTCTATAATTATGATAAAATGTTATTATGAGAAAAATAGTTAAAAATGTTTTTTTATTCATAAAATGTTTTATATTGTTTATATTGCTTTGGGCTACCTCTCATGCTACTGTAAAAAACACTGAAAAAATTATTTATGTTGAAAAATTTAAATCAAGAGGTGTTTATCAAGAAGAATTATCAAACGAAAAAAGAAAGTTTTATAAAGTAAGTGCTAAAGAAAATGAGGATGCATCAAGAAAAGCATATATAACAAGTGGAAATAGAATATATCCAGGGGCTAATGGTGATATTTTGGTTTCAACAGAAGCAACTCTTATTGGGCCTATTGTATCAGGTATAGTATCTTTTTATGTTGGTGGACATGCAACAATTGTTACTGACGAATATAATGATTATGAGATTTCATCAAATAAATATTCTTCTGTTGAGGCAACTGGTTTAGAAGAAGATGATAATAGATCAGTTTTATCAAATAGAGCTTATTGGACTAATGACGATCCATTTACAGAAATAATAGCTTTAAGAGTTAATTTAACTGAAAATGAAATAAAAGAAGTCCAATCAAATGCGATTGCTTTAGTTGGAGATGAATATAATTATTCTTTTTTATTTAATACATTAAAAAAATCATATTGTTCAGATTTAGTTTCTAAAACATTTTCTCATGTTGGAGTTAATTTAAATAAAGATTCATTTGCAACAACAATTTATGATTTAATTGTTACAAATGAAACATATATTTCATATTATTCATGTTATATAGATGAGGTAATGTATATATATTATTTAGGATAGGTGATTAATATATGGCATATGTAGCATTATATAGAGCTTATAGACCTCAAAAATTTGCAGAGGTTGTAGGTCAGCAACATATAATTAAAACATTGCAAAATGCTATAAAACTTAATAAAGTAGCTCATGCCTATTTATTTTGTGGACCAAGAGGTACAGGTAAAACAACATTAGCTAAAATAATGGCAAAAGCCTTAAATTGTGAAAACGGAACTTCAATTGAACCTTGTTGTGAATGTGAGGTTTGCAAAGGAATTTCTAAAGGAATGATTTCAGATGTTGTTGAAATAGATGCTGCATCAAATAATGGTGTAGAAGATGTTAGAGCATTAAGGGATACAGTTAAATTTTTACCTTCATCAGGAAGATATAAAGTTTATATAATAGATGAGGTTCATATGCTTTCAACTGCAGCCTTTAATGCATTATTAAAAACATTAGAAGAACCACCTGCTCATGTTGTTTTTATTTTAGCAACAACAGAACCTTATAAATTACCAAATACAATTTTATCTAGGTGTCAAAGATTTGATTTTCAATCTATTTCAATTAAAGATATTTTAACAAGACTTAAAATTGTAGCTAAAGAAGAAAATATAGAAATTACTGAAGAAGCTTTATATCAAATAGCAAATTCTGCAGAAGGCGGAATGCGTGATGCATTATCACTTTTTGATCAATGTATTTCATATTCTGTTAATCCTACAATTTCATTAGATGATGTTTTAGCAGTATCTGGTAATATTTCTTATCAAAAAATAATAGAATTATTAGATGCATGTATTTCAAAAGAAGAAACAAATGCTATAAAAATATTAGATGGAATTTTAAAAGAAGGTAAAGAGGTTCCAAGAGTTGTTAATGATATAATATTATTTTTAAGAGATTTATTATTATTTAAAAATAATGCATTTTTAGAAAAGAAATTAATGTTTGAAAATGAAAATTTTATATCTTTATCTAAAAAAATAACAAAGGATATAATTTATAAATGGCTTGATATATTAAATGATGCTTTAAATCAAATGAGATTTTCTACTCAAAAAAGAGCATATTTAGAATTAGCTATTTTAAAAATGAATGATAATGAGCAAAATGATTTTATAAATTTATCTAATAGATTAGAAGCATTAGAATATGCATTTTCTCAAATTAATACTAATCAAATTAAAACACCTAAGGTTGAAACATATGTTCCACCTATTCCAACTATAGAAGAAATTTCAAATATTGTAGAAGATACTCCTAAAAATATTGAGGTTAAAGAACAAAATATAGTTGAAATTAAAGAAAATATAGAACAAGTATCAAATGAATTTATAACAGTTAAAGATGTTGAAAAAATATTAAATAATGGCTCAAGAGAAATGAGAGCTAAATTAAATGAAATTTGGCAAAATGCTTCATTTAATAAAATAATTGATAGATATACATCTAATAATTTTACAATACAAATGCTATTTAATGGTAATGTTGTTGCATCAAGCAAAGATGCATTTATTGTAGTATTACAGGATGCAGGATTTTGTAATAAGGTTATGCTTTATCAAAATTATACAAGAATTATTGAAATGTTTTCTGAATTAGGCTTAGAAATAAAAGATTATATTTGCCTACCTAAACAGACATGGCAAAAAATTTTAGCTGATTGGAAGAGTAAATATAGCGATTCAAATCCAACACCTATTTTAGAGGATTTTGCTATAAATGTTAAAAAAAGAGTTATACCTTCTATAAAAGAAGAGATAAAAAAAGATGAAGAGTTCGAAAAAATAAATGAACTTTTTGGTGATGACATTAAAATTTTGGAGGAATAAAAATTATGAATCAAGCACAAATGATGCGATTAAAGAAAATGCAAAAGGAAATGATGGAGGCTCAAGAGCGTCTAGAACAAACTATATTTACAGGTACAGCTGGTGGCGGAGTTGTAAAGGTTGAAGTAAAAGGAAGCCATGAGGTAGTATCTGTTACAATTGATGAAGAAGCAGCAAAGGATGATATCGAAATGGTTCAAGATATGATTGTTTTAGCAATGAATGATGCTAATAAAAAAATCGAAGCTGAAACACAAAAATCATTAGGTGGCTTCGGCGCTGGTATGGGTTTATTCTAAAATGAAATATCCTAAAGCAGTTTTAGAATTAATTGATTGTTTTTTAAGCTTACCTTCTGTTGGTAAAAAAACCGCAGAAAGATATGCTTTATATTGCTTAATGCAAAAAGATGAAGCTGATTTAATTGATTTTTCTAATGCTTTAATAAATATTAAAAAAGATATTCATATATGTCCAAATTGTGGAAATATAACAGAAAATGATTTATGTGAAATATGTAGTGATGAATCTAGAAATCAAAAACAGGTTTTAGTTGTTGAAAATATAAAAGATTTATTTACTATAGAAAAAATTAATGAATATCATGGATCATATCATGTTTTAAATGGAGCTATTAGTATTTCAAAAGGAATAGGAATTAATGATTTAAATATTTCTTCTTTAATAGAAAGATGTAAAAATGGATTAGTTGATGAAATTATTTTAGCAACTAATGCTACATTAGAAGGAGAAACAACAGCTAGATATTTATTTGAATTATTAAAGGATTATGATATTAAAATAACAAGACTAGCATATGGACTTCCTGTTGGTGGAGATTTATCTTATGCTGATGAAATGACAGTATTAAAAGCTTTTGAAGGAAGAAGAGAATATAAATGATTGTTTCATTTTATAGCATTGATGAAGATTTAAATAAAATATTTTTTAAAAGTGATGCAAAAAAAATCAATAATAGTATTATCTTTGAAGATAAATCTGTAAAAGATACAATAATAAATTTAGAAATTTATGATGATAAAATTATTATTAATAGAACTGGTTTTGTTAATACATATTTAGAATTTATGTTAAATAAAACATTCAAAACAAAATATAGCTCAAATGATGGTTTAGAATTTGAATTTAATATTTTTTGTAATTTGTTAGAAATTAAACAAAATAAGATAGATATTGAATATGATATGATTATAGATGAATCTATGAAATTTCATCATAAATTGTGGCTTTTATTAAAATAAAACACTTGATTTTAATATTAAATTTTAGTAAAATGAAATAGCATTTAATTTTGGAGGTTAAAAATGGAAAATACCGAACAAATGTCATTATTAGAAATTGCAGTTAAATTAGTTGAAGAAAATGGTCAATATAAGATTAATGATTTATTAAAAGAAACATTAAATTTAAAAGGAATTGATATTAATAATACTGAAGCAGCTGTTCAACTTTATGTTGATATGACTGCTAGTTCTAAATTTGTATATATGGGCGATGATTATTGGGATTTAAAAGCTAATCAACCATTAGAAGCCTTCGATAGAGATGGTTCTTCATTTATTTCTAAAGAAGAAGAATATATTCCAGAGCCTGATGAGGAAGAAGAATTATTTGATGAAGAAGATGAAGATAATCTTGAAATCGATGAAGAAGATGAAGATAATGAAAATGAATCTGATTCAATGTATGTTGATGATTTAGATTTAGATGAAGAAGATGAAGATAAAAAATCTGATTCAGGTGATCTTGAAATCGATGAAGATATGGAAAGATATACAGAAGATGATTATTCAGAAGATGAATATGAAGATGAAGACTTCAACGAAGATGAATATAATGATCTTATGGATAATTATGAAGATATGTACGACGATAAATAATATTAATTTAAAAAAACAACACGTTATCTGAATTCAGTTAACGTGTTTTTAATATTTAATTAAAAATTTCATATTAATCATACACTTTTATTATTTTTTTAAAAATGATAAAATAATTTAAAAAAGGGATGGTGTTTTATATGTATAAAATTGCTTTAGTAGAAGATGAGGCTAATCTTTCATCTATAGTATCAAAATATATAATAACAGAAGGCTATGAATGTCTTTGTTTTAATACAGGTGAAGATGCAATTAAATATATTAATGATAAATCAATATCTCTTTGGATTTTGGATATAATGCTTCCAGGATTAATATCAGGATATGATATTTTAAAGCAAATAAGAGCTAATGATTCTAAAATACCTGTTATTTTTACTTCAGCAAGAGATCAAGATATAGATAGAATAATGGGACTTGAATTAGGCTCTGATGATTATTTATCTAAACCATATTCTATTAGAGAATTAATGCTTAGAATAAAAAATATGCTATCAAGGGCGTATGGTAATTTAGAAAAAGAAAATTTAAATGTTGAACAAATAAGTGGTTATATTGTTGATTTTGATAAAAGAATAGTTACCTTAGATGGAGAAAATATTAATTTAACTTCAAAGGAATATGATTTATTATATTTTCTTTTAAAAAACAAATCAAAAGCTTTCTCAAGAGATCAAATCTTAGATGAGGTTTGGGGTAGTGATTATTATGGATCTGATAGAGTGGTAGATGATTTAATGCGTAGATTACGTCAGAAAATGCCTAATCTTTCTGTTGAAACAATCTATGGTTATGGATATAGATTAATTTAATGAAAAAAGTAAGTATTACATCACAACTTATATTACTATCCCTATCTGTTGTGTTATTAGCTTCAGCTATTTTTACAATGGTTACATTAAGTGGTATTTATAGCTTTGCTGAAGAAGAGGTATATTCAAGATTACAATCTTATGCAACAATTGTTAAAACAAATCCATCAGTTATTTATCCTAA
>CAJOQR010000016.1 GCA_905236965.1 uncultured Acholeplasmatales bacterium
TCTCCACCAAAATTTTTGCCTGTTTTCTTTTCAATTTCTTTTATTGCTTTATAAACATCATCAATTAAAGATTTTGGAAGTTTTTGTCCTCCATCATAATATAAGCTACATGCTTCTGTTGTTATTGTAAAACCTTGAGGAATAGGAACTCCTATATGAGTCATTTCTGCAAGGCCAGCTCCTTTACCACCTAAAAGCTCTTTACCTAAACCGTAAGCCTCTTCAAAGTGATATACATATTTTTTAGCCATAAAATCCTCCTAATTTATTAAATTTAACTTTCGTCGCTCATATAAGAATTATACAACAAAGGATGATTTAAAACAATTATATTAATTCAAAATCTTAAAAAAAATACTTATGATTTAAATAAATTATATCAATATATAATTTTATATTTTTTTCTTTATTTATCGCATAAATAATGATAAAATAGTATAAGTTTAAAATATCTCATTTTAAACAAAATATAATAAGGCGGTAAAGTATTATGAATATGGAATTTAAAAGAAAATTAATGATTCCTATGGATATTAAAGCTTTATATCCACTTGAAGAAAAATATGCAAAGATTAAAGAAAAAAATGACGAAATAATAAAAAATATATTCACAGGATTAGATGATAGATTATTACTTATCATCGGCCCTTGTTCTGCTGATAGAGAAGATGCTGTATTAGATTATTGTAAAAAGCTTAGACCTTTACAAGAAGAAGTTAAGGATGAAATAATAATAATTCCAAGAGTTTATACAAATAAGCCTAGAACAACAGGCGAAGGTTATAAAGGTATGCTTCATCAACCAGATCCAAATCAAGATACTGATATGCTAAAAGGTATAATAGCTGTAAGAAAATTACATATGGATGTTTTAAAAGAAACTGGCTTTTCTACTGCTGATGAAATGTTATATCCTTCTAATCATAGATATTTATCAGATTTATTAAGTTATGTTGCTGTTGGAGCAAGATCTGTTGAAAATCAAGAACATAGGCTTACTGCTTCTGGATTAAATCTTCCAGTAGGTATGAAAAATCCAACATCTGGTGATTTTAATGTTATGCTAAATTCAGTAAACGCAGCTCAACATTCTCATACCTTTATTTATAGAGGCTGGGAGGTTGAATCAAAAGGTAATCCACTAGCACATTGCATTTTAAGAGGATATGTTAATAAGCATGGTGAATCTTCTCCTAATTACCATTATGAAGATATAATGAGATTAATTAATAAATATGATCCAGAAAAATATCATAACCCAGCAATTATTATTGACTGTAATCATTCAAATTCTAATAAACAATATTTAGAACAAATTAGAATTGCTAAAGAGGTTTTAAATTCTACTTCTTATAATGAAAAAATATATAAAACAATAAAAGGCTTAATGATTGAATCATATCTAGAAGATGGTTGTCAAAAGGTTGATGGTGGTATATATGGTAAATCAATAACTGATCCATGCTTAGGATGGGATAAAACAGAAAAATTAGTTAAAGATTTAGCTTCAATAAGAAGAAATCAAAGAAAAGAAAGAAATAATAAATAAAAGCTGTATTTTTACAGCTTTTTTATTATATTATTCTGGTATCATAAATTTTCTTTAAACTGATACTTTTTTTAATACCAAAAAAGTATTAATATAAATTTGTTAAAGGAGAGTGATTTTATAATGAAATCCAAAAATTTATTAAATAAAATAACAATTATTGCAATGTTTAGTGCTTTAGCGTGTGCTGGTACTTTTATTCAAATAAGAATGCCAGCAGGTGATTTTGTGCATTTAGGTAATTTCGTAATGATTATTGCTGCATTATTGCTAGGTGGTGTTGCAGGAGGAATATCTGGAGCTTTAGGAATGGGCTTATATGATATTATATTTTATACATCAAAGCCATCAACAATTTTAAGAACATTTATTCTTAAATTTTTAGTAGGATATTTAGTTGGTACAATTTTTAGATTAATACTTAAAAAAGATTTAAATTCAAAAAAATTATTATATATTTTAACAGCAATATTTTTAGCATTAGGAATTTTATTTACTATTTTATTTTCATTAGGTGATAAATCTAATTTCGGATTTCAAAATGGATTAAGTTCTGTTTATGCTTTAGATGATTCAAATAGCTTTAAAATTTCTTTATATATACCTATTTTTTCTTATTTATTTTCAATTGGAAGCTTAATATCAGCAATTTTATCTAATAAATTAACAAAAAGAAGCAAAGCAGCTTTAGTTGCAATTTCATGTGCAATATTTATAAATATAATAGGTGAATTTTTATTAAGATGGTTTTTAGAAGGATTAATGGTTTCAGATTTTAAAACATCTTTAGTTGTTGCAACATCTAAAATACCAGGATCAATAATCACAGGCTTTATTTCTGTTTTATTATCAATTTTAATTTATGAACCAATTTATCGAGCTATAAAAAATGTAAATTTATTTGAAGATGATACAAAAAATTTAATTAATGAAGAAAACGAATCTTTAGAAAATGATAAAAAGGATGTAATTATAGATGAAGAATAGTACTTTAAAATATATAATTTTAATATCAGGACTTGTTGCTACTATTTTATTAACAATTGCTTTAATATATATGAATAAAGTTATTTTTGAAACTGAAAATTTTAAAGCAATAGTAGATTATAAAAATATTAAATTAATAACTAATAATTTAATTGGTTTTTCTGAAATAATAGTAGTTCTATTAAGCTTTATAAGCTTTTTAATATTAAATAATAAAGAAGATTAAAAAAATTCCATCTTGGCTTTCAAGATGGATTTTTTTAATCAGTAATTATAATTTTATTTATTTTTATATTAAAAGGATTAGAATCCTTTAATGTAACAGATATTGAATAATTTTCATATTTAAATGTATTAGTATAATATTTATTTCCATTATAAATTTTAATACCATTTAATGGTAGACCGGGTATATTTTTTATATCTAAAATATTTTTTGAATCACATTTTAATAAGCTTTCTTTAGAAGTCCACATTTGAAAAAGCTCTTCTTCTTTTATATTATTTTTTTCTGATTCATTTAAAACATATCTTATTGCATCTTCATTTTCTTTTGATATATATTCTATATCAACACCTATTTCAGAGTCAAAAGATTTTGCGAATATAACATATTCATTTGAATGAGAAATATTAAAACAAGGACCACCTTCTATATATGGTTTACCATTTTTAGATATTTTTATTTGTTTTTCTTTAAAATATTTTAATAAAAAATATCCTGCACCTATAGATAATAATTCATCGTTTTTTTTGATATATCTTTTTGATTTATTTTTTCTTTCTTTTGAAATGTTTTTAATTATCAAATCATAATTATTTTCAATTTCATTAATATGAAGAATTTCTAATTCAATATTTTTCATTTAAAATCCTTTCTATATTTTTATCAATAATTTAGAATAATATTTATTATCTTCTTATAGATTTGATAAATCAATTTTTTTAATTTTAATAGATTCTTCATTATATTTATCAATAAACATTAGCATATACATAGGATAATAAACAATATTATCTTTTCTTAATACGTTAGCATTGGATAATACAAATGCTTTTTTAATACCATAATCCTTATTTTTAAGTATATTATCAAGCGCACTATGCCTTGCATATTCTTTACCACTTTTAACCTCAATAGGCAAAACTGTATCCCTATATTCTATAATAAAATCAACTTCTCCTTGCCTATGGCTATTAAAATAATAACATTTGTAGCCATGACACTTTAATTCTTGAGCTACTACATCTTCATATATTGCTCCTGCATTCAAAGTTTTATCATCATTCATTATAGCCATTTGTGTATTTTTACCATACAAGCTAGTTAACAATCCTATATCTGATAAAAATAATTTAAACAAATTACTTTTTTTATTTAGTTCTATTGGAAATCTAGGTTCAGTAATATTGTATGTTGGAATTGCCACTCCAGAATCTATTAACCAATTAAAACTATTTTCATATCTATTAAACTTTGCATCATCTTTTATATTGGAAATAGTATATCTTTTATTCTTATCAGATAATTCTGATGGAATAAGTTCATAAGTTCTAATTAATGTTAATCTTTTACTTTTTTCATATTTAGTAAAATCAACCTTATATTGTTCAATAATCTTTTTATGTATCTCAAAAATCTTATTATAATCTCCATCTTTCACATAAGATGAAACAGCCTCAGGCATACCACCTACAAGAAGATATGTTTTAAAAGCTTCAATCATTTTATCATGAATAAATTCATCTACTTCCATTTCGTTAAAGAAGCTTTCTTTAAGAATATTTAATGTATTATCTTTTATATTTAGAGCTTTCGTAAATTCGTAAAAATCCATAGGATACATCTCTAAAGTACTTAAAAATCCTACTGGAGCTGATTTTAATCCTACTAATTCAACGCCAAGTAATGAACCAGATAAAATATATTTAAATGAGCCTTCTTGAACTAAAAATTTAATCTTAGTAACTATATCTTTACACTCTTGAATTTCATCAAAAAAAATAATTGTTTTTCTTTTTTTTAAATCGTGTGATGTAGCAATTGTCAATCTTTCTATAAACGTTTTAGAATTTGATGAACTTATGGAATTGAAAATTTTGATTATTTCAGGTTGGTCAATTAAATTAAAAGAAACATAATCAGAATTTGTTTGTTTCAAAGTTTCTTCAATTAAATAAGTTTTTCCAATTTGTCTAGCTCCTGTTACTAATAAGGCATCTTTTCCATTATTAATCCATTCAACAATCTCTTTTTGTTGCTTTCTCCATAACATATTGAATCATCTCCAATGTTATTATATCAGCAACTGTAACCTTTTGCA
>CAJOQR010000017.1 GCA_905236965.1 uncultured Acholeplasmatales bacterium
GCGAAAAAAACAACCGAATATATGTTAGATATGGAAAATCATCCAAATTGGTTTGATGCATCATATATATCATGGTTATCTTATGATTCTTTGAATATTGAGTTACCTGATGTTTATTTGTTTTTAGCCCCAATTATTAATTGGGGAAAATATAGAGAAGAAAATGATAGACTTGTTATGCCTGTATCTGTTCGTTTAAATCATGCCATTGCGGATGGATATTTAGTCGCAAATGTATTTCGTTTATTAGAGCAAGAAATCAAGTTGTTTATTAAATGATGAACCAAATAATAAATTTCAATTTATTAAACTAATTAAGTTATTAAGAAATAAATAGGATAAAAATATGGAACCATACGTGGTATGTATCCGAACCGTTTTAAAGAAAATGGCTTATTACCGTAAAGGGGTTCGGGGTGTTACCTCGAATGGTTCACCATTTTAATAATTCAAGTCTCAGATGAATCTGAGGCTTTTATTTTTGTCTAAAAACACCTTAAAATGTATACGTCAAAATTTAACATTTTTACAAAAGTAAGAAAGCACAAATCGTGCTTTTTTGCTTTATATTGGAGGTATCTATTTACAATGTAATATTCTATATGTTATAAAAAAAAAGATATATTTACGTTTAAAACCGAATGGTGGTGAGTCTTAATATGAATGATATTGAATTAGATTATGATGAACTAGATAGAGAATTGCAAGAACAAATTGGGACTCAACTTAAGGAATTAGAGGGAATTGAGCTAGATAGAAAAGAAATTGGCAGTGCTAAAAAATTAACAGAATCTATTTCGCAAATTGTATGGGAACAATTTATTATTCAAATTGGTGGTCAAGCAGGGCAAGATTTTATAAAAGAAAACCAAGACTTGAATTTAAATCTAAAGAAAGCGGATCACTATTTAGATTCTAATAAATTTGTTAGTGGTGAAATGCCATCTCATAATTTCGATAATGCTGAAAAATATCAAAACAGGTATAATGAATGGAAACAAAATTTTAAAGATAATGACCCATCGCAAAAAATAATAAGAGATGCATTTGATGAAAATAGAGCAAAGGGTAGTGCATCAATGGCAAAAGACCATACTATCCCTGTTGCTGAAATTTTACGTGATAAAGATATGACAACTTATGTTAGTCAGGAAGAAAAGGTTGACTTTGCTAATGATACAAATGTTAATTTAAAGGATTTGGATTCTGCAGCTAACAGTTCTAAGGCAGATAGGCCAATGAAGGAATGGTTAGATTCTGAAAGGAATGGTCAAAAGCCTGAAGAAAGATTTAATATTGATAGAGAAGAATTAGAAAAAAGAGATGAGTACGCTCGTTTAAAAGAAAAAGAATTGATTGATGAAAAAAAAGAAATAGCTAATCAAGAAGGTAAAAACTCTGTTAGGTTAGAAGCATTAAGATCTGCATCAGTTACTACTCAAGCGATTGCTGTAGCATTATTGGCCAAATTAACTAGAAATGTATTCCAAGAATTGGTAAGATGGTTGGGTGAAAAAGATAGAAAAGCAAGAGATTTTTTTTCACATTTTAAAAAAGCAATATCAGATTTTGTAAAAGATTTTAAGAAAAATGTATTATTATCTGTCGATGTTGGTGCTACAGTTATCTTGACACAAATATATGGTGTCATTATCCCAATGATTAGAAAAGCTTTTTTATTTTTTAAAATAGGTGGAAAAACAATTGGTCAGGTAGGCCAATATTTAAGAGACCCAAATAATAAAGGTAAAGATACAAGCACTATGGTAATGGATATTGGTAAAATTGTTACTATTGGATTAACAACTGCTGGAGGAGTAGCTTTAGGCGCTGCCATTACAACGGCATTAACAGTTGCAGTTCCACCACTTGCTGTTTCAATTCCAGTGTTAGGTTCTCCAGCTGGATTATTTGGTATATTCTTTGGTGGATTAACAGCAGGTATATGTGGTGCTATAGTATTAAAGAAAATTGATGGAGCATTAGCTAATAGAATGTTAAGTGAAAATACAGCTAAACGAATGGTTGTACAAGATGGTATATTAGCTCTTCAAGATAATCAGTTTGATTTATATACTGATATAGTTGATGCTTTTGCTTGCAAATCAGCATATAATATAAAACAAAATCATCTAAATGCGATTGAAGAAATGGAAAAAACTAAGAAGACATTAAGTGAAGAGAGAAAATCAAAAAATGAATCTAAATTTAAAAATATTTCTTCAATGTTAGATGATATAGAGTAACGAGGTATTAAATTATGAATGAATTAGTAGTAAAAAAGAATAAGTTTGATAAGTCATTAGCTAATATTGATAAAATGGCAAAAGAGAATAAGAAGTTACCTGAGTTTCAGTGTTTCCAAGAAAAGACAGGACCATTTGAATTATTTAATGCCAAAGTTACTGGTGCTGAAATGAATGAATTTG
Source organism: uncultured Acholeplasmatales bacterium (assembly GCA_905236965.1). GTDB lineage: Bacteria > Bacillota_I > Bacilli_A > Acholeplasmatales > Anaeroplasmataceae > Anaeroplasma. The sequence continues at coordinate 2,430 of CAJOQR010000017.1, forward strand.
CAGCCCAAGTTCAAAAGAATTTTATAATTCTAAACAATAAGACTAATATGTTTTATAAGCAATTTACAGAAATATATAATGCTTTTGAATCATTAGATAAGGAATATATATCTGGTATTGTAGCTGCATTTAATCAAGCTGTAGAAGCAACTAATAAAGCTGAAGATGCACAAAAAGATATTAAAAATACTATTGATCTTTTGGAAAAAACAGTTGAGAAGATAAAAGAGTTTAATAATAAGGTAAGTTATGAGCTAAGTTTGATTGACTCTGATAATTGGAGAGAGAATGCTTTAAAACATCAAAAAGAATTGAATAATTTAGATAAAAAAGCAGAAGAAATAGTAGCACTTCTTGATTCTTATAAATCTCAACATAAAGAATTGGTTAATCAATTGAATATGTATAAAAAAGAAAAAAGGGAAAGTACAATCTCATTTAGAATATGTTGGATTACGTCAGCTGTTTCTACTTTAACATTAATTGTTTTAATTTTACTAATTGTTTTTGGAGTATTATGATTATTATGCTAGAATCTCATTATCTAATTTAATAACATTTAAACTTAATGGCACGCTTATTAAGTAAAGATAGAGTAAAAAAATAGGACCATATAGCGTATGTATCCGAAACTTATTCATTGTTTTATTACGATGAATCATTGGTATTGGGATTATATATATAAAATCAAAGAAAGATATTTTGAAAATGATTATATTAATATAACTTCAAAATTGATTAATCAAAATGAAGTTCAAAAATATACTTACGCTACTATAATTAAATTATTAGAAATTATGATAGACAATAATCAATTAGATGAATTTGATAAATAATAAATTGTATTTGGAGTATTATAGTTAAAATAAAAATGAGTAACTAGTTACTCATTTTTTTCTTTTTTTCTTTTTGATTTTTAATTTCTAAAAAATCTTTATATGATTCAGCTTCAATTAAATCAGCTTGTGTAATAATAGCTCTATTAATATTTAATGAAATAAATCTTATTGCAAAAAAGATTATGAAAGCAGTTAATAGAGTTATTATTAATAATATTATTTGATTCTTATCATATATAAAATCACCACTATCAATTAAACATGTTTTTATTAAAACAAAAGGAGCTGAAATTACAAAAGCTAAAGAAGCAAATTGTGTTTGTGCAGAATATTTTTTAGATAAATGCTTTATTAATTTAGAAAAAACAGCTAAACCTATTAATAATCCAATTAAAAATGATGATAATATCATACAATTATTAGCTGCTATTGAAAAATAATTTTCATTTGAAAAATCTAATAGCCCCTTTATCATATTCATGAATGGATAATAAATTCCAAGTGATAACATTATTATTGCAAAATCAATTCCTGGAATAATGAATGTTGCTGCAGCAAACATTCCAATAACTGCCATACCTAGCATAAAAACAAAATTTACTTTTTCAGGGAATTCCATACTAATGGATTGAGGCCTTATTATATTATATGAAGTTAATAAAGCAAATATAATTATAAATGTTAAAATACAAGAAGGCTTTTTAAAATATTTTCTTAATTTATATATCATATTTGGTATACTTGATAAAATTAATCCAACTATCGCGAAAGTTGTGAAAAAAGGCATAGTATCAAGTAAAATAGTTATTGTATATGCTGCTATACCAACACCAATTAAAAAACCAATAAGAAGAGGTGCTACAAATTTAATATTCCTTTTAAAATTTTTAAATATATCAGCAATAGAATTTATCATTATAAAATAAATTCCTAACACAATAGATAAAGTAGAAGCAGATAATCCAGGAATACCAACACTTGTTATGCCAAGAAGTGTTCCTTTAATCAAGACCATCAAATAATCTCTTATTCTCATATTATCAAGATTCAATATAACACCTCCAATGCAAAAAAATTATATCACAATTATTTTTTAAAAACAATTTAATGATATTTTTTAAATAAATTAAAATCACATATTTTCACATAATGTTTTTAAAATGTTTCTATAATTTATCTTTATAATATCAGTGTCTTATAAAGACAGTGTCTATCATAATCTCCCTAATAAGATAGATAACTTTTTTCATAAGCAAACTATAACTCTCCCAATTATGAATAAGAGACAGCTTAGCTGTCTCTTATTTCATTTAGATTCTTTTTTTAATTAAAAAAAATGATATAATAAAAAAGGATGTTACTTGCCTAACCATCCTATATAAAAAACAAGGAGTATAAAAATGAAAAAAATTAATATTAAATTTTTAGCTGAATCAGCTATAATTGCTGCACTTTATGTAGCATTAACATGGGTGTTATCACCTATTAGTTTTGGATCTATTCAATTTAGAATTTCTGAGGTTTTAGTGTTATTGGTTTTCTTTAACCCTAAATTTATATTCTCATTAATAATTGGATGCTTTATTTCAAATGTAACCTCACCATTAGGATGGTGGGATATGGTATTTGGTACTTTAGCTACAACAATTGCTTTAATACCAATGATAAAAATAAAAAATATATACATATCTGCTTTGATGCCTGTTATATCAAATGCGATAATTGTTGCAATTGAATTATATTTTTCTTTAGAAATTTCTCCAATATGGCTTTCTATGATAACTGTTGGAATTGGAGAAGCTGCTGTTTTATATTTAGTAGGTATTCCTCTTGCAATATCTATTAATAAAAATCAAGCATTACTTGAATTAATTGATTCAAAAGAAAAGGATATTAAATCTTTTTCTTTTATAAATTTAATGAGCGCATTAGTCGTTGCATTAGTCTTTATTGGAGTTATATTTTTTATAGCTTATCCAATATATATTGATAAAGATGAAGATATTACAATATCAGCTTTATCAATAATTAAAGAAAATTGGTGGAGTATTTTATATTTAATAATTCCATTATTATTTGGTTTAAGTTATTTTTTAACTAAAAATAATGTTTTAAAATTGATATTAAACATAATTTTTTCTTTATGTTTAATAATTCCTTTTACATTAGTTTTACTTTCTTATAATGAAGCATTAACTTCAATTTATTTTTATGGATATATTGTATATATAGGCTTATTAATATTTATTTCAATAATAAATTATTTAAAACAAAAAGATGTTTGTGATATAATTGAATAAAAAGAAAAAAGGTGTATCTTTATATGGAATTGAGAGAGGATATTAAAGATTTTTTAAAAACTATACCATCAGATATTTGTGTTGTTGCTGCAACAAAATATGTTGATTCTTTTGAAATGAAAAAATTATTAAAAAATGGAATTAATAATTTTGGCGAAAATAGAGTTGATTCTTTTTTAAAAAAATATGAAGAATTAAAAGATGAAAAAGATATTATATGGCATTTTATAGGTCATTTACAAAGAAATAAAGCAAAAGATGTTATTAATAAAATTGATGTCTTAGAATCACTTGATTCTTTAGAACTTGCTAAAATTATTGAAGAAAAAAGAGAGACTCCTCTAGATTGTTTTATAGAAGTTTCAATAAATTTAGAAGAATCTAAAAATGGTGTTAGTTATAAAGAAATTGATTCATTTGTTGAACAAATATTAAAATATCAAAAAATAAATCTTGTTGGATTCATGATGATGGCAATAAAAAATGATGAAGCAGATGATATTTTAAAACAATTCAAGGCTTTAGCATATTTAAAGCAAAGAGTTGAAAACAAATTTAATATTAAAATTCCATATTTATCAATGGGTATGTCTGATGATTATATTCAAGCAATAAAGGCAAATACTACTCATATAAGATTAGGAAGAATTCTATGGAAGAATTAGAATTATTTAAAAAAAGAATGAATTCTTTACTAAATAAAGCATTAGATGGTGGAGTTTCAGTTTTAAATTTTTTAGATGAAGCAAAATTAGTTATATTAAAAAATGAATCTAAAAAATTTAAAGATATTAATGTTTTTTATTATGGTGGATTTAAAAATGCTGATAGTCTAAGAGCAATAATTAGTCCATATGATATAGAAAAAGAAGATTTTAAAATTATTGTTTTTAAAATTATTTATAATGAAAAATATTATAATATCAATCATAGAAGTGTTTTAGGATCATTAATGGCACTTGGCATTAAAAGGGAATTTATAGGCGATATTGTATTAAATGATACAGGCATTTATTTTGCATGTGCAAAAGAAATATCTGATTTTATATATAATAATTTAAAAAAAGTTGGATCTGCTTCAATTACATTGAAATATATTAATGAAGAAATTGAAAATGTAATAAAATATAAAGAAAAAATAGATTTTTTATCATCTTTAAGGTTGGATTGTTTTATATCATCTGCTTTTGATTTATCAAGATCAAAAGCCAATGAATTAATAGTTAGTGGATTAGTATATATTAATCACGTTTTAATATTAAATCCAAGTGAAACAATAAAATTAGAAGATGAAATAAGTGTAAGAGGAAAGGGAAGATGCAAGCTTGCAAAAATTGGAGGCTTATCTAAAAGCAATAGAATTGCTGTAACGCTTGCAAAAAGGATTTAGTTTATGGTGAAAATTGGAATTATTGCTGCAATGAAGCATGAAATGGATTTATTAAGAGAAAATTTAGATCATATGCAAGATGTAAAAATTGCTGGATTTGTTTTTTATATTGGTAAAATCAATGAAAAAAATGTAGTAATTTGTGAATCAGGAGTTGGAAAAGTTAATTCTGGAATTGCATCTTCTTTAATGATTTCTCATTTTGAATGTAATTTAATCATTAATACAGGAATTTGTGGAGGCTTAGGATTAAAAAAACGTGATGTTGTCGTTGCAAAAGAAGTTAAATGTCATGATTTTGATGCTACTGCCTTTGGATATGAATATGGACAGGTTCCAGGAATGCCAAAATCCTTAGTTCCTTCTATGGAATCAGTTATAATGGTTAAATCTATATTGAGTAGACTTGGAATTAATTATGAATATGTACCTATTTATTCAGGAGATCAATTTGTTACAAATTTAGATCAAATTAAAAAAATAGAACCAGAAGATGTTTTTGCATGTGAAATGGAAGGTGCAGGTGTTGCACAAAGCTGTATAAAAGCAGGTGTTGAATTTATTATATTAAGATATGTTTCAGATTGCATTGGAGATAAAAATCAGCAAGATGATTATAATGAATTTGAAGAAGAAATGTCTAATAGATCTGCAAATATTTGCCTACAAATTATTAATAATTTATAAGGTTTAATATGAAATATTATGCTTTAAAAGATGAAAATAATAAATTAATACTTAATGATTGGGATGAAGCTAAAGAAGTTTTAAAATCTTTAAAAAAACCTATTTATAAATCTTTTAAAACAGAAGAAGAAGCTTTAGCCTTTTTAAATGATGAAAAAATAATTGTTGATGATAAAATTCCTACGGCATATATTGATGGTTCTTTTGATTTAAAAACGGAAAATTATTCTTTTGGTGGCTGTCTTTTTATTGATGGTAAAATGTTAAAATTTAAAAAGAAATACTTAAAGGATGAATATTCTTCTTATAGAAATGTTGCAGGAGAAATTAAAGGAGCAGCATATATTATTAATTATGCAATTAAAAATAATATTAAAGAATTAAATTTGTATTATGATTATATTGGTATAGAAAATTGGTATGTTGGTAAATGGAAAGCAAATTCAAAAATAGCTTTAGCTTATGTTGATTTTGTAAATAAAAATAAAGATAAAATCAAAATTAATTTTTACAAAATTAAAAGTCATACAAATAATCTATATAATGATTTAGCTGATGAATTAGCAAAAGAAGCATTAAAATAAATGCTTCTTTTTTTCTTTTCTTGAATAATATTATTATTCATTGTAAAATAATAAAGGTTAGAATTTATAAAAAAGGTGCTTAATATGATTAAAACAATTTTAGAAATATCGTTAGAATTTGGTAGTGGAATCAGTTCTAATATAATTGCTATATTATATATTTTGTGCGGTTTAGGTATTTTCCTTTTTGGTATTAATATGATGGGCTCATCATTAAAAGCTATTGCTGGCGATAAAATGAAAGTCATCATAGAAAAAAGCACAAATACCCCTTTAAAAGGAATGTTTGTTGGTTTTGCTACTACAATGCTAACTCAATCTGCATCTGGAACTTCAGCTTTGGCAGTTTCTTTAGTTGGAGCTGGTTTAATGAGCTTTACGCAAGCATTAGGTGTATTATTAGGCGCAAATATAGGTGGTACAATTTTAACAATAATTTTAGCTGCATTTTCTCAATTAAAAATAATGCCTGTTGTATCAGTTATTTTAGTTTTTTTAGGTTCTACGATGATTTTCTTTTTTAAGAAAAAAAGAATGAATCAAACAGGTTCTGTTGTATTAGGATTTGGACTTATTTTTTTAGGATTAGCATTTATTGATATGAGCTTTGCTCATTTTATTGCAGCTGATTCTATTTATAGAGATTCAATTAATAATTTATTTTCAACTTTAGCTAATATTCCTTTTTTAGGAATAGTTGTTGGAACACTTTTTACTGCAGTAGTTCAATCATCTTCTGCAACAATTGGTATTGTTCAAAGCATGTACACAATTGGTTCTATAAGCTTATATGGATCTTTAGCATTAATGCTTGGTGCTAATATAGGAACAACTATTACTGCTTTATTAGCATCCTTAGGATCTTCTAAATCCGCTAAGAAGGTAGCTTTAGCTAATATAATAATAAAAGTATTTGGAGTTTTATGCTTTGGCATTGCATTTAGATGGGCATTCTATCCTTTAATTGATTTATTAAATAATGCTTTAGGATGGAATAATAACCCAATGATTATAGCTATTGCTCATTTATCTTTTAATTTAATTAATTCATTTGTCTTTTTATTATTAATTAAGCCAGTGACATTTATTTGTAATAAAGCATATGGTGATGATGAAACAGATTCTATTGAAGAAAGATTATTAGATTATTCATTAATAAAAAAATCTCCTTCACTTGCTATGGAATTCGTTAAAACATCAATTTCATATATGGCATCTTGTATGCAAAAATACTGCCATATAGCTTTTGATTTTTCTTTTGAAAAAAATGATAAATTAGCAATAGAAGGTGCTGAATTAGAAAGAACTATCAATTCGTTAGATAAAAGAATTCATGATTATTTAATTAAATTAACTTTATCAGATTTTGATACTAAAACATCTAAATCATTGTCTAATTATTTAGATGATATTAAAGATATAGAACGTGTTGGAGATCATTGCACGAATATAATTGAATTTTTTACAGATAGATATGAAAAAGAATTAAATTTATCTGAGGATGGTATTCAAGATTTATCACAAATGTTTGGAACTGTTTTAGTTATGGTAGATAATACAAAATTAGCTATTGAACAAAATTCATTAGAGTATGCTAAAATAGCATCTGATTGTGAAGATGAAATTGATAAGATGGAAGAAATATTCCATGAACGTCATGTTCATAGAGTTAATAGTGGAATATGCTCATTCCGTAACACAGAGCATTATGTTGAAATATTATCTAATTTAGAAAGAATGGGAGATCATTTAGAAAATATTTGCGAAAGTATTTTAAATGATGAATATTGTCAATATGATGAATTTAATCATTAAGGTACAAATGTACCTTTTTGTTTTTAAAGGGTGAATTAATATGGAATTTGAAATTGTATCTAAATATAAACCTACAGGTGATCAACCTCAAGCTATAAAGCAAATAGTAAATAATTTTAATAATGGAATAAAAAGACAAACTCTTTTAGGTGCAACAGGAACAGGTAAAACATTTACTATGGCAAATGTCATTAAACAATTAAATAAGCCTACATTAGTATTAGCACATAATAAAACATTAGCAGGTCAATTATATAATGAATTAAAAGCTATTTTTCCAAATAACCACGTAGAATATTTTATTTCATATTATGATTATTATCAGCCAGAGGCTTATGTTGTATCAAGTGATACATATATAGAAAAAGATGCATCTATTAATGAAGAAATAGATGAATTACGACATAGCGCAACATCATCATTAATTGATTATAAGGATGTTATTGTTGTAGCATCTGTTTCTTGTATATATGGTATAGGCGATCCATCAGATTATAAAGATACTATGCTTAATATAAGATTAGGTGAGGAATATGATAGAAAAAATCTTTATAAAAGATTAGTAGAGATGCAATTTGAAAGAAATGATATTGATTTTAAAAGAGGATCATTCAGAGTTAAAGGTGATGTTTTAGAAATTATTCCACCGTCAGAGCATTCGAAAGGAATAAGAATTGAATTTTTTGATAATGAAGTTGAAAAAATAAAATCTTTTGATGTTACAACAGGTAAAGCAATTGATAATTTAGCTTTTGCTAATATTTTTGCTGCAACTCATTTTGTTACAAATAAAGAAAAGCTTAATGAAGCAATTAGAAGAATTAAAGAAGAGTTAAAGGAGCAAGCTTCTTATTTTGCTAAAGAAGGTAAGCCATTAGAACAAGAAAGAATAACTCAAAGAACAAAATATGATATTGAGATGCTAGAACAAACAGGTTCATGCCCTGGGGTTGAAAATTATTCAAGACATCTATCATTAAGAAAAAAAGGTGAAACACCATCAACATTAATAGATTTTTTTGATGATGATTTTTTATTGATTATAGATGAATCACACGTAACTATTCCTCAAGTTGGTGGAATGTATAATGGTGATAGGTCAAGAAAAGAAAATTTAGTTAATTATGGATTTAGATTACCTTCTGCATTAGATAATAGACCTTTAAAATTTGATGAATTTGATTCTAAAATTAAAAATGTTTTATTTGTTTCAGCAACTCCAGGAGATTTTGAAAAAAAATATCCTATTGTAGAACAAATAATAAGACCAACAGGATTATTAGATCCAATTATAGAAGTTAGACCATCACTTGGACAAGTAGATGATATTTATTCAGAAATATTAAAAAGAATAGATAAAAGTGAAAGAGTTCTTATAACAACCTTAACAATTAAAATGAGTGAAGATTTAACTCAATATTTAAAAAATTTAGGTTTAAAAGTTGCA
>CAJOQR010000018.1 GCA_905236965.1 uncultured Acholeplasmatales bacterium
ATACCTCACTGGATAATAATTAATACAAATACAAAAAAATTATAACACATTTATTTTATAAATAAAATAATTAAAAAATAGAAGGTATTATATTAAAATTAAAAATATAAAAATTTTTTTAAATTTATTATTCATAATTTAATATAACCTCATAAAATTTAATTTAACATAAGAAAAGAAAAAAAGAAGCCTAAGCTTCTTATTCTTCTGTATCAAGTTCTATATTAGCATTATGATATACTTCTGATACATCATCAAATTCAGATAATGCTTCTAATAATCTTCTGAATTTTGCTTCATGATCAGCATCTAAATCAACATATGTTGAAGGGATTAAATTAACGCCACATTCATCAAATTCAACTTCTGGCTTAGCAGCTTCTAAAGCATCTTTAATTGCTGTAAAATCAGCTGGAGCAGCAAAAAGCTCAACAAAGCCATCCTCTTTTGTAGTTAAATCTTCAAAATCTAACCCTGCTTCCATTAAAACTTCCATTATTTCATCTTCTGAGAATGAATCAGTTACAAATTGTGCTTTTCTATTAAACATATAGCTAACTGCAGTACCAATAGTACCACCAGTTCTATTAAATGCTGTTCTAACTTCTGTAAATGTTCTATTATCATTATCTGTTAAACATTCAACTATCATCGCAACATTACCAGGACCATATCCTTCATATACCTTTTCTTTTGATGCACCAGATGCAACACCTTGTGCTTTAGCAATTGCACGCTTTATTACATCAGCAGGACATTGATCCTTTTTAGCTTTTTCAATTACCTTTTTTAGGTTTTGATTCATTTCTGGATCAGGAACACCACTCTTAGCTGCTTGGAAAATTTCTTTTCCCCATCTAGCATATTTTTTTGATTTCATCGCAGCAGTTTTTGCCATTGATGCTGCACGTACTTCATGTGCTCTTCCCATAGTTTACACAACCTTTCGAATTAAAATTTAAAATTTACTTTAATATTATATTAAAACAGTTATTAAAATTCAATAATTTTACAATTATTTTTCTTTTACCATATATAAAATACCAATTGTTCCAGGACCACAATGTGAAGCTATAACACTTCCTGCAATAGTTTCAATAATATCTACATCAGGAAATTCTTTTTTTAATCTAGCCATAATATAGTCTCTAGATTCATTTGCAATTGAATGAGTTACTAATATATGATCAGTATCTAATCTATCCTTATCAGCAATGATTTGATTAATCATTATATCCAATGCTTTATTTATTTTTCCTAATGGCTTAGCACCAACATGCATTTTACCATCTCTAACAAAAATAATAGGTTTAATTTTTAAAATAGTACCAAAAAGCTTAGATATACCAGAACATCTTCCACCTTTATATAAATAATCCATTTGCTCAATCGCAAATTGAGATAAAACTAATTCTCTATTTTTTTCCATATTTGATGCAATTTCTTTTGCTGATAAGCCATTATCTCTATCCTTAATTGCTTTTAAAACTAAAAGTCCAATTCCAGAAGATAAATTTTTAGAATCAACAACATATATTTTATCTGATTCTAATTCTTCTTTTGCTAATAATGCATTTTCATAGCTTCTACTCATTTGTGATGAAATTCCAGTATAAACAATTTCATATCCTAAATCTAAATATTTTTTAAAAACATTAATTAAATCGCCAACAAGCGCTGCTGATGTTTTAGGTAATTCCTTTTTAATTTTAACCTTATCATATAATTCTTGAGTTTGAATAGTTACTCCATCTAAATAAGCCTCATCAGAAAAATTAACTGATAAAGGTACAACATCTATATCATTTTTTTCTAAAATTTCTTTTGTTAAATCTTGAGTTGAATCAACAATAATTTTAACCATAATACCACCTTTAAAACAAAATAAATTATTAAAACAAATTTATTATATTACAAAAATCATTTTTTTTCTATATATCATATTTTGCAAAGATTTCTGATGGAGTCTTTCTTTGTAACATAATAATAGGTAACATTCCAAATAAATACATAATTAAATATAAAGCTAAAACTCCAAGGAAGCTTATTCCAATGTTACTCATTAATACTCTTGCAGCATTAATACCATACATACCAGCCATTTCTTCTATAATACCATTTACAATTTTAGTAATACTAAAATAAATCAATGTTCCAGCAATATAACCAATTAAAGCTGTAAATGTTGTTAATATGAAAATATCTGATAAATATTTTCTATTAATTCTAGCCTTAGATGCACCTAAGGATCTATAAACACCAATATTATATATATCTGATAACATTTTACTTCTCATTATGAAATATACAAAAAATGATGATGCAATAGCTGTTACAGCAAAAATATAAATAAATGTTTTTATGCTATCTTTTTTAGTTTCCTTTTGTATTGCAGAAATATTTTCATTTAAATTAGTAAGAGATGCCTTATTTTGCTTTAATCTATTTTCAAATGCTTCTTTATCAATAACATTAAAGCTTGAATTAGTAGAATCAAAATATCCATAATCATATAACATATAATCAGTTTGTGATTCAATAAAAGGAAAATCACAATCAGGAGATGATATAAAATAACCAACTACCTTACGATTTTTCCCATGAACCATTATTTCAAATGATTCATCACTTAAATCCTTTTCTCCATAATTATAATATGCTGATATAATAACCTCATTAGGATTTTTAGGATATCTTCCTTTAATTAATTTTAAATTAGCAGAATCCTCATATAAAAATCCAATTGAAGGATAAGACATTTTATATTTAACATTTTTATTAGTAATTAAAACATTATAATCATCATATTCATAATTTTTATAAATTCCAACAACCTTAGCAGAAATACCACCAAAATTTATATATTCATTAATTTCATATGATGAATCAATAGATACTAAAGCCTCAAAATCATCTGATTCTTCTAATACATCTCTTCCTGATAATATTTCATATTCTTCAAATCCTTTATATCTTATATCATAATTAGAATAATAAATTGTATCATCACCAATTGAATATTCTCTTTCATAATACCAATTAAAAGAATTTATATTATTAAACCACAATTCATATTGGCTTAATGATATATAAGCCATTAAATTATCATTTTTACTAATACCTGTAATTTTATTATTATAACCATTTGATATAACAGTTTTACCAATTAATTCATCATATGTTCTATTAGTTTTATCGCATATTGCATCAGCTATATCCTTAGAAATAACTATATCAGAAGAATCTATTGGCTTTGTTCCTTTAAATAATTCAACATTATAATCTAAATAAGGTAAAATTTGCCGATATTTTCTTACTGAAATAGAATATGTATTTACTATATATTCATCATATGAAATATATGAATCTATAAATTTATATAAATCATTAATTTCTCCTTCTTCATAAGCATCTTCTAAAATATTATAATAATTAGCCTTTGAATTAGTCATATCAATAGAATAAACATTATTTGAATAAGATGAAGTAGATATATCAAAAACTAATGCATTAGATAATATAGCAAAGGAAATAGACATAATAACACCAATAAATGCTAAACAAATATATAAAAATTTTTGTTTTCTTCCAACGCTTCTAAATGATTTAAAGCTATTAGTTATTCTTCTTATAAATTTTTTAAATTTTTTAGATTCACTTTTATTATTATCATTATAAAAAGATGTATCATAATCAAAAGAAGATATATCTTCTCTTTTCATCTTTTTATAATTATCATCTATAATTTTTAAATTTGATTGTTCTACTAATTTAATTGGCTTATCAGATTTAAGATAAATATTACCATTTTTTATAATTAAATCTAAATTAATTTTTAAATCTTCATCACTATCTGTTCTAACAATTATATTTCCTAATTCAGTTTGATAATCATTTCTTTTTAAATCCTTTAAATAAATTGTAGAATCATCAGAATTATCAAATGTTACATTATTATTAACATCTAATTTATTAATTATTTTTCCATCTTTAATTTCATAAATTACATCAGAATAAAAATTAGCAACATTTTCTTCATGAGTAACAAGTAAAACTAATGAATATTCTGATATTTTCTTTAAAATATTCATAACCTCTATAGTATTTTTACTATCAAGATTTCCTGTTGGCTCATCTGCTATAATTATTTTTGTTTTTTTAACTAACGCTCTAGCAATAGAAACTCGCTGTTGCTGTCCTCCAGATAAAAAGGATGCAACCTTTTTTCTATATTTAAACATTCCAACAGCCTTTAAAGAATATTCAATTCTTTTTTTCTGTTCTTCTTTATCAGTTATTCCTATTAATTCAAGTGAAATTCTTAAATTATCATAAACAGTTTCTTCTAATAATAAATTATAATTTTGAAAAACATATCCTACAGATTTTGATCTAAATTTATCAATTTTAGATGCTTTATATTTTTTAAAAACAACATCATCATATTGAATTTCACCTGTTGCCTTATCTAGGCCACCTATAACATTTAAAAGAGTAGTTTTACCTGATCCTGAATGTCCTAAAAAGGTAATTAAGCCTTTTGAAGGTAATTCTAATTGAGTATCATTAATAACATGTATTTCTGATGCTTTACCTTTATTATAATATTTATTTAGGTTATTAATTTTAATCATTTAGAACACCTCCTTTATTGTCTTAGTTACTGAAAATTTAAATAATTTTTTATTAAATTTATTTGCTAACCTTAAATTAAATAACATCATAAATAAAATATAGCAAATAATAGTTATAGGATTAACTAAAACAACAAATTCAGAAAAAGATACTTTTGTTACAATGGCAATAATTGTTAATAATATTAAAGATAAAATTGATGCTATAAATCCTAATGTTATAATTTCAAAACGAATTACCTTTGCCATTTGAGATTTAACCATACCTAAGGAACGCATTATTGCATAATCTCTTCTTCTTGATTGATATACCTTTTGTAATACAACATAGCTTATAAATACTAAAAATATCATTATCAAAGAAGATATAATTATTGAAAATACAAATGATAAAAATGAAAAAGATAATATATTAATTCCAGATTTAGAAGGAATAATTGTATCTAAATTATTTTCTGAAGCTAATTTTTCAATTTTAGAAGTGTTATTTGTATAAATAGTTAATTCATAACAATCTTTTGCAATATGTGAATAAGGTATATAAATTTTATTATTTCCTTTTCCATATTCTATATCACAATCATCTACATTTATATTAAAATCATATAATCCACTACTTAATTGAAGATTTATTTTTTCAACTTCACCTGGATTTATTAATTCTAATTTAGGTTTTGAAATATCAGCAAATTCTAAATCAAGACTTATAGAATTTGAATCAACAATAGCACTTGGTAAATCAAATCCAGTTTTATATGCATTAATAGTTTTTAAAAAATCATCATCAACAACCATAATTGGATTATTAATATTTGCTGATTTAGCACATCCAACTAATTCTAATTCATGTTCATCTGATTTATCATAGATATAATAAACTAATTTATTTTCTAATATAAAATCTATTACATCACTAGAATAATATGAATAGCTTGGTAAAACCAATAAAAATTTATTATTTGAAATTTCTTTTGTTCCAACTAAATCAGAAATAGATGATGGAATATGCTTTGTAACAGAAACAGATGAATAAAAATAAACATCTGATCTATTTTCTTTTAAATAAAGCATTCCAAAATTATCCTCATAAAATGCATTTATATATGATTCATAATCAGAAAATATATTTGCATCAAAGCTATTATGCTCCTTATCATAAACAATTATTCTATCCCTATCATCATTTAAAAAACCATTATATGATGTATAATTTGCATTAATACTTCCAGATACACAATCCATAAACAAAAAAAGCCCAATAAATGACAAAATTAATAAAACTAAAAAGATAAATATATTCTTTTTAGGTGTACTTTTTAAATTTTTAAAACCAATATCAGCAATTACTTTATATTTTAATTTTTTCTTATCATCACTAAAAATATCACCATCATTAACAATAGATGCTACATTATTATTAATATTATCATCAGATATAACCTCACCATCAGACATCTTTATTGTTCTTGTGACAATTTTTTCAACCTGTTCATAATTATGAGTAACAATTAAAACTAATTTATCCTTTGCGACATCCTTAATTAAATTAATAATTTCTTCTCCTGTTTTACTATCTAAATTACCTGTTGGCTCATCACATGCTAAAATAGGACAATCAAGAGCTAGAGCTCTTGCTATAACACATCTTTGCTTTTCTCCACCAGATAATTTAGTACCTCTATGATGAATTCTTTTAGATAATCCAACTCTATCAATTAATTCTAAGGCTCTTGCTTTAGCCTCTTTTTTAGAAACACCATTTATTAAAAGTGGAAACATTACATTTTCTAAAACAGTATATGCATCAATTACATTATAATTTTGATAAATAAAAGATACATTTACTCTCCTAAATATATCCATATCCTCTTGATTAAAATAACTTGTTTCATAACCATCAAAAATAATTTCTCCCTCTTCATATGAATCAACTCCACAAATTACATTTAATAATGTTGATTTACCAGAGCCTGATTCACCTACAATAGCGACAATTTCATTTTTATCAAAATTTAAATTAATATTTCTTAATCCTAATGTCACAACACCATTATTATTATAATATTTTGACACGTTTTTTAATTCTATCATATTTATCCCCTTATATTAGAATACAAACTAACAAGAATTATAACATATTAATTATAAAAATGATATAATTTAAAAGGAAGTGAAAAAATGAATGCTATTTTAGTAGGTGTTACAACTAAATATGATAAATATGATATCACTTATTCATTAAATGAATTAGAAGCTTTAGCACATGTTTTAGATATAGATACTAAATTTAAAATTACTCAAAATTTAGAATCACCAAATAATAAAACATATATTGGATCTGGAAAAATAAATGAAATTATTATTGCTATTAATGCATATGATATAGATTTAATTATTTTTAATGATGAATTAACTCCCTCACAGCTTAAAAATTTAGAATATGCTTTAAAAAAAGATGTTATAGATAGAAGCTATTTAATATTAAAAATATTTGAAATGAAAGCTAAAACAAAACAAGCAAGCTTAGAAATTAAATTAGCAAAGGATATATATCTTTTACCTAGATTAGAATTAATTAAAGGACAAGAATCAAGAATTGGAGGAAGATTATATAATAAAGGTGCAGGAGAAACACAAAAAGAGCTTGATAGACGTCATTTAATTTCAGAAATAAAAAAAATATCAAATGAGCTTATAAATATTAAAAAAATGAAAACTGAACAAATTAAAAGAAGAAAGAAAAATGAAATACCTATTGTATCATTAGTCGGATATACTAATTCTGGAAAATCAACTACAATGAATACAATTTTAAAATATTCAGGAAGAGCTGAAGAGGTTTTAGCTAAAGATCAACTTTTTGCAACATTAGATACTAAAAATTTTAAAATAAAAATAAAAAATAAAGAATTTATTTTAACAGATACAATAGGATTTATATCTAAATTACCACATGGATTAATAAATTCATTTTATCAAACATTAGAAGAAATTAAATATTCAGATTTAATAATAGTTGTGCTTGATTCATCAAGTGAATATATTAAAATGCAATATAATGTAGTAATGAATGTTTTAAATATGCTAGAGGCTAGTGATATTCCAACAATATTTTTATTAAATAAATGGGATAATACAATATCTGAATCATTAGATATAATTGGTAAAAAAACAATTAAATTTTCAAATAAAAATCAATTAAATCTAGATTTATTAATGACTGAAATATTATCAGAAATATCTCAAACTTCATTTAATGCAAGACTTTTAATTCCATATGATAAAGGTAAATTAGTTAATATATTAGAAGAAAATTCAATTATATATAAAAAAGAATTTTATGATAATGGAACCTATTTTGAAGTTGAAATGCCTTCTAAAATTTATTCACTTTTTAAAGATTATGATTTAGATGATTTAGTTTCTTAAAATTTTTTATAAAATAATAAAATCCTCCTTTAATGCATTTATTACATTAAAAGAGGATTTTTAATTTTAATTTATTTTATTTTGTATATAATTTATGTGCATAATATTCAGGCTCAGTAGTTAAATCAATTTTTAATTTTTTAAATATTTTTGAATCATCTTCTGATAGCATAACTGTTGAATGAGCTTGAAGATGGGCTAAATTATTTAATTGATTTAAAGCTTCTTGAGCTAAAGGATTTAATGTTGCTGAAATTGATAAAGCAATTAAAGCCTCATCAGCATGTAATCTTGGATTATGATTACCTAAATTTTCAATTTTCATTTTTGATACTGGTTCTATAACTGTAGGTGCAATTAAAACAATTTTATCATCTATTTTTGCTAAATGCTTTAAAGCATTTAAAAGTAATGCTGCAGGAGCTGATAAAAGTGGAGATGTTTTAGATGTAACAATTGTTCCATCTTCAAATTCTAATGCCATTGATTCTGTTCCTGTCTTTTTCTTTTTTTCTAATGCTTTTGCAACAACAGGTCTATCAGCTATTGTAATATTTAAGCTTCTCATTAACAATGCAATTTTATCTAAAGCTTCTTGAGTTGCTTTACCATTTCTATATAAAACTAAAGTATCTAAATATCTTCTTATTATTTCATCTTTAGATGCTTTTGCAGAAGCCTCACTATCTTCTATAGCGAATCCTGCCATATTAACACCCATATCTGTTGGAGATTTATATGGACAATTTCCATCATATATAGCATTAAACATTGCCTTTAAAACAGGGAAAGATTCAACATCTCTATTATAATTTATAGCCATTTTTCCATATGCTTCTAAATGATATGGATCAATCATATTAACATCTGCTAAATCAGCTGTTGCTGCCTCATATGCTAAATTGACAGGGTCTTTTAAAGGAATATTCCAAATAGGGAATGTTTCATATTTAGCATATCCTGCTTTAATTCCTCTTTTATTTTCATGATATAGCTGACTTAAACATGTTGCCATTTTTCCAGAGCCTGGGCCTGGTGCTGTAACAACAATAATTTCTCTTTTAGTTTCAATATAATCATTTTTACCAAAGCCTTGCTCTGAAATGATTTTTTCAACATCATGAGGATATCCAGGTATATCATAGCTTAAATATGTTTTAACACCTAAATTTTTTAATTTTCTTCTAAATGCTATAACAGAAGGTAAATTATTATACATTGTTATACAAACAGAACCAACATATAAATCAGAGGCTCTAAATGCATCTATTAATCTTAAAACTTCAGATTCATATGATATATTTAAATCTCCTCTTATTTTATTTTCCTGTATATGATTTGCATTAATCGCAATAACTATTTCTACTTTATCCTTTAATGATAATAATACCTTTAATTTAGAATCTGGTAAAAAGCCAGGTAAAACTCTAGATGCATGATAATCATCAAATAATTTACCACCAAATTCAAGATATAATTTTCCTGAAAATTGATTAACTCTATTTAAAATATTTTCTTTTTGTAATGTTAAATATTTTTCATTATTAAATGCTTGCTTCATAAAAATCACCTATATATTTAATTCTATCATTGCATCTTTAATCATTTTAGGTAATAATTTACAATCAGCAATTGTTATTGCAGATATTGTAACTCTTAAAACATTTCCTAAAGGAATTATATGAATTTTCTTTTGAACTAATTTTTTATATACTTCATCTGGATTTTTACAAGGTATTGTTATAAAAAAGCCACATTGGAAAGGTAAGGTTTCAAGGCCTACTTCTTTAGATGATGCTATAAATGTTTCTGCTCTTTTTACTAATATATTTCTTGCATCTTCTAATTCTTTTTCAAATGCTTTTCTTTTTTCATCATCAAGAATAACCTTAGCTATTAAATTAGCACCTAAATTAGTAGTATTACTCCATTTAGCTCTTGATGAAAATTTATTTGCTTTAGCAAATTCTATAATATTTTCCTCACAAGTTGATATAGCAACCTGAGCACCAATTCTAATTCCATATAAGGCTAGAGTTTTTGAGCCAGAAAAAGCTAAAATAACTAAAACATTTTTATTTAATTTTTGATATAATCTTAAATTATTTCTTGTTGAATCAAAGCCTCTATAATCATAATCTATATATGCCATATCATGAAGCAAAATAAATGGTGTACCATCACTTGATACTTCATTAATAAAATCTGTTAATATAATCCATTCTTCATCTGTCATAGTATAACCAGTTGGGTTTTGACAAGGATCATTTATTACTAATAAAATTCTTTTTTGTTTTTCTTTTAATTCTGAAATATTTTTTTTAATATCATCTAAATCAAGATGACCATCCTTAAATAAATTATATGTTCTATATGATGCATGATTTTCATAAGCAAATTGCTTATAATTTCCCCACATATAATTTGGAATTAAAACCTCGTCGCCTTCATTTAAATAATTTGTAAATGTATTTGAAATAGCACCAGATCCTCCTGGAGTTGCCATACAAGATACGAATGTTTTTTGCATAAATTCATCATAATATTGCCTAAAAATCCATCTTTTTAAAGCTTCATGATAAGAATTGCTTCCTGGAGTTGATGCATATGCATATTTTTCATCATCTGTTAGTTCCATTAAAGCTTCATTAACACTTTTATATGTTACTAATTTTCCTTTTTCATCATAATACATTCCAATAGTTGCATTAATAACAGAAGGATCTTTTTTCTTTTCTTCTTTTGCTATAGCACCTAATGTAATAATATTACTTTTATCTTCTTTTATTATACTTCTTTTTGCTAATAAACTCACTCGCATACACCTCCATATAACACAATTATTATTTTAATTTATACTTAAAAAAAATACAAGATATTTTCTATTTTAAAAATAGAAAAGGTGGCCAAAGCCACCTTTAATAAGGGAAAAATTATATATTAATCAATTGTGATTATTCTTCTATTATCAATTTTTTGTTGTTTCTTTACTTCAAGCATCAATACGCCATTTTCAAGCTTAGCTTTAATTGAATCTTCTAATGCATTTTCTAAATAAAAGCTTCTAGATACTAAATTATATCCTCTTTCTTTAATTAAATATTTTTTCTTATTATCTTTTTCATATTTTTCACTAACAGAAACAGTTAAATAATAATCATTAAAGTCAATTGAGATATCTTTTTTTTCAATTCCTGGAACATCTATTTTTAATATATATTCCTTATCATTTTCTTCTAGATCAGCCTTTAAAGGATTATAAATGCCATTTTTAAAAAATTCATCAAATTCTTTACTTAAATTTCTTGGACCAAAGCTATCTAAATATAACATAATATCACCCCTATTCAATAACTATTTGCTTATGAGCTTTAGGCTCTTTATTGTATAAATTAATAATCAAGATACCATTTTCAAACTTTGCTGTGATTTTTTCATCATCAACTTCTGTCCCAATGTTAATAACTCTTTTTAATTTTTGCATACTTCTTTCATGGATGAGATACTTTCTATCCTTTTCTATTTTTGGACTGGCTTCGATAGAAAGCTCTCCATCCTCAAAAGTAACCTTTAGCTCTTCTTTAGAGATACCAGGCATTTCACATTCAATTTGATATCCATTTTCAACTTCTACCACATCAATTGGAAATCCCTTATAACCTCCATCATAAAACATATTATTTAATTCATTAAAAACATTATATAAATCATTTCTCATAATTAATTTCCTTCCTTTCTTTTTGGCACTCTCTATACCTCGGTGCCAACTTACACTTATATTATACAACCATTTTTGGCAATGTCAATAGGTGAGTGCCAATTTTTTTAAAAAAATAAAACACCGACTAAATTTAATCGGTGTAAAAGCTTTTTATTTATAATTTTACTGCTTCTTCAGCAGACAATTTTCTTTTTTGATCTTCAGCAATTAATTCATCAATTACTAAATCTAATTTACCATCAATAATAGCGTCTAATCTATTAATTGTAAAACCAATTCTATGGTCAGTTACTCTATTTTGTGGATAATTATATGTTCTAATCTTTTCTGATCTATCACCATGACCAATTAATGATTGTCTTGCTACTCCTTCTTTTTCTTCTTTTTCTCTAACTAATTTATCATATAATCTAGTTTTTAAAAGCTGTAAGGCAGCAGCTTTATTCTCATGCTGAGAACGATATGTTTGACATGCAACATATTCTCCAGTTGGCTCATATGTTACTCTAACTGCTGAATATGTTGTATTAACACCTTGTCCACCAGGACCTGATGAACAGAAAGTATCAATTCTAATATCATTCATATCAAGCTCAAATTCTATATCTGTAGCCTCAGGCATTGCTAAAACAGTAGCAACACTTGTATGAATTCTACCTTGAGATTCTGTTTGTGGAACTCTTTGAACTCTATGAGCACCTGATTCATATTTTAAAAATGAATATACTGATTCACCAGATACCATAAATTCAATTTGAGAATATCCTCCAACATCAGAAGGCATTGCATCTAAAACTTCAACCTTCCATCCTTTAGATTCAGCATATTTTTGATACATTCTAAATAAATCTCCAGCAAAAATATTAGCCTCATCTCCACCAACGGCTCCTCTTATTTCAACAACAACATTTTTTTCATCATTTGGATCTTTTGGTAATAATAAAACTTTTATTTCACTTTCAATTTCTTCTAATCTTTTTTGTGTTTCTTCAAGCTCAAGTGATGCCATTTCAACCATTTCTGGATCGTCAGATTTTTTCATTTCCTTTAAATCTGGAATGGCATTTTCTAATTTTTGTTGTTCTCTATAAAGCATAACAGGCTTTTCTAATTGCTTTTGCTCTTTAGAAAGCTCTGTTAATTTTTTTACATCAGAACAAATTTCAGGATCTATTAAAAGATTATTTATCTCTTCATATCTAGTTTCCATAATTTTTAAACGATCTATCATTATAAATTATCCTTCCTTCTTTTCCTGGAATCTTTGGAATGGTCCATTAAATGAAAAAGGTATACCTTTATCATTATCAGTTATAGCTCCAGCTCTATTTTTGGCAATAATTAAATCAGCTTCACCCTTACGTTCAGAAGCTTTATTATAATATTCATCTCTATATAAAAACATAACAATATCAGCATCTTGTTCTATTGTTCCTGAATCACGTAAATCTGCCATTTGAGGAACCTTTGAATCACGATCCTCAACCTTACGTGATAATTGTGATAAAACAAGCACAGGAACCTCTAATTCACGAGCCATTAATTTTAATCCTCTTGTTGCAGCTGAAACCTTATCTAAGGTTGAAGCCTTGCTTAAATTTGGTTCTGCTTGAATTAAACCTAAATAATCTATAACAATGAAATCTAAATTATTTTCAGCCTTTAATTTTCTACATTTTGCTCTAATTGTTGAGATTGATGAATTGGCAGAATCATCAAAATATAAATTATATTTTTTTAATTTAGCCTTACTATTATTGAATCTTGCCCATTCAACCTTACTCATTTTACCATTTTTTATTTGGTCTAATCTAATTGATGCATCACATGCATACATTCTTTCACAAATTTGCTCTGCAGACATTTCTAAAGAAAATAAAGCAACACTCGCATTTGAATTTTTATTATAATGACATACATTTGTTGCTAAATTCATCGCAAAAGCAGATTTACCCATAGAAGGTCTAGCAGCTAATATTATCAATTGACCAGGCTGAAAGCCTTGAGTATATTTATTAAGAGTTGGAAATCCTGTATCAATACCAATAATATTTTCATCAGTTTGAGACATACGTGATGTTGATTCAAATACATTATCAACTACCTTTTCTATATTTTTAAATGGTTCAACTCTTCTTGTTTTTGAAAGCTCAAAAATTGCTTGTTCTGCTTTATCAACATAATCAAAGGCAGAAAGTTCTGCATTAAATCCTTCTTGTGATAAATTTTGTAATGTATATATAGTAGTTCTTTTAATATATGCATCCATTATTAAATCAATATATGTATCAACATTAGAAATAGAATAATAAGCATCAGCAATTCTAGAAATATATTCCATTCCACCAGCGGCTTCTAATTTATTTCTAGAATTTAAATAATTCATTAAAGTTACTGCATCAATACCATTACCATCTTTATTAATTTCTAGCATAGCTTGATATATAATTCTATTCTTTTGGTCATAAAAGGCATCTGGTATAAGTAAATCAGATACCTCAATTATTAAATTGTCGTCAATTAAAATAGCACCTATAAGCGCAAGCTCAGCTTCTATCTCACAAGGTATCTTTTGATTTTCCATAAACTAATCCTTCTTTTCAATTACATTTATTTCAAATGATGCAATAATATCTTTATCTAGCTTAACTGTTGCAGTAAAAATACCTACTGAATTTATTTCAGATGGAATTTCTACTTTCTTTTTATCTAGATGAATTCCTGTTTGAGCTTCAAATTCATCACAAACTAATTTAGATGTAATATGTCCAAAGCTTTTTCCATCAGCACCTATTTTAATATAAATAGAAATGAATTTATCTTGAATTTCACTCTTTAATTTATTTAAAACAGCTCTTCTTCTTTCTTCATCTTCTTTTTCTTGTTCCTTTTGCTTTGCTAATAAAGCTAGATTATCATCATTTGCTACTATAGCAAGCTTGTTAGTTATTAAATAATTACCATATCCATTAGCAACATCAATTACTTGATCTTTTTTACCTTTTCCTTTAACATCTTCTAATAAAATAACCTTCATTTTTTCATCACCCTCATTAATGTATTCACGCTTTAATATTTCAATTAATTCATCATGAACAGCATCTACATTTGTATCAGAAATTTGAGTTGCAGCACTATTATAATGTCCACCACCACCCATAATTTCCATAATTACTTGAACATTTACATTATCTAAGCTTCTAGCAGATACACCTATTTGCTTTTCATTAATTCTACCAATTGTAAAAGATGTATCAACCTCATCAATTCCTAATAATTTATCAGAAATTTTAGCTAATGTAGTTCTATCAGCAACAATATCATCATCATCTAATGTTACAATTGCAAATCTACGCTCAAAGATCTCAGCACGCATTAAAGCTTGAGCTAATGCTTGTTCTACATTTATATCTTCTCTTAATAATTTTCTAACATATACCATATCAGCACCCATTCCTCTTAAAGTTGAGGCAGCTTCAAATGTTCTAGTACCTGATCTAAATGTAAAATTATTAGTATCAACAATTATACCAGCTAGCATAATTGATGCTTCAAGTGAAGTCACTATAATACTATCACTATAAAACATAAACATTTCTGTTACAAGCTCAACTGCAGATGAAGCAGATGTTTCAACATAGTTTGAAACTAAATTTTTAAATTCTACATCACCAGCTCTATGGTGATCAATAATTGATACCTTAGATGCTTTTTCATATAAATTAGGAAACATTACTAATTTAGGAGATTGAGTATCACATATAATTAATAATGTTGATGGCTTTAATAATTCTAATCCTTGACGCTCTGTAACAAAATAATTTCTAATAGAAGAATTCTTTTCTATATTATTGAAAATCTTTTTAACAGTAACATCAGCCTTTTCAGGCTCAAAAACAATTTTTGCTTCCTTATTAGATGCAATAGCTAAATGAAAAGCTGCTAATGTAGAACCAATTGCATCACTATCTGCTAAATTATGACACATAATTAAAACATTAGAAGAATCTTCTATTGCTTCTTTTAATGCTTGAGCTTGCATACGTGTTTCAACTAATGTATTCTTTTCTAATGAATTTGTATTTCCACCAAAATATTGAATTTTTTCACCTTGAATATTAACAACTACCTGGTCTCCACCACGCTTTTCAGCTAATTCTATAGCACTTTGAGCTAATTGACCTAATTCATCTAATGAAATATCATAAGATGCAATACCCATAGATAAGCTTGATTTTAATCTTGATTTAGATGAAATTTCTCTAACCTTAGATAAAACTGAAAATTTATCAATAATCATTTTATCTAAAGAATCTCTATCTAAAACAATTAGCATTCTATCATTTGATAATGTTTGTAAATAACAACCAAATGATGCAGCCCAGTCAGATACCTCACCTAAAATTTGTCCTCTTAGGTTAGCTTTTTCCTGCATATCATATTTTTTTAATGATTCTTCTAAATTATCAATACCTATAATACCTACAGCTGATACTCTTTCATTATATTTTTTGATAATTTGTTCACGTCTTGTAACATCAAAGAAATATAAAATATCAAATTGAGAATTATGAACAACATCATAAGATGCATCATTATATTTAAAAATTGCGTTTGTCTTTCCTGCTTTTACATCATTTAATAAACTTAAAGAAATCTCATTTATAGATGTTTTAACTAAATCATTTTTAAAAATAGTTTTTGAATAATCATTTGCCCATTTTATTTCATAATTTTCATCATATACAATAATACCTACTGGAAGCTTATTAAAAGCCTCATCACCAGCTTGGCTTACGTGATATGAAATATCAGTATATAATTTTACTTGAGCTCTTAAATCTTCTATTCTTTTTTGATAATTTCTATTAATAAATAAAAACAAGAATAAAAAGCTTACGAATAAAAATGCAATTGCAACAAATAAAAATACAATGCTTATAACTTCATTTCTATCAACA
>CAJOQR010000019.1 GCA_905236965.1 uncultured Acholeplasmatales bacterium
CCCTTCAGTTGGGCATTCAATTTTAGATCCACCAATTTTAACTATTATTCTCTTATTATTAGTATCGCATTCAACTTCATAGCATATTGCTTTTGATGAAATATCATAAATAGAAGAAGAAGGTAATAAAGAACTTATAAAACAAAAAGATTTACTACTAATTTTTTCCCCATATTCTTGAGGAAGATTAGAATTTCCTGTGAAACAACTTGTTTCAAAATCATCATATTTACTGTAATTAAAATCAGCAACAGGGCAAAAATCACTAGTATCAGCTCCCCCATGATAGGGATTTTCAAAATATTGATATTTTATTGGTATATCATAATTATATAAACTATAATCATAAACTAGACATTCTGCTTTAAAAGTTTTCGAATGTGTACACATAGGTGTATTTGTATATAAACAAAATTCATCTTCGAATAAAACTTTACCATTTTCTATGCATTTTTTATTAAAAAAATCACATCCTTTATTTTTTCCAAATTTAAAAAGATTACCCATGAAATAATTTACTTTATAAAATCCTGAATCTTCAAATAATGCAAGAGTTATATCACTTACAACAATATCTGTATAATCCGTAGAAATCATATAATCTCCTAACATATATCTTGATTCCCAATGAAAACCAACAGATCCTACGTCTCCCTGATTTTCTAAAGGTATTCCTTCTAAATCGTGACATCCAAAATGCTCTTTTGCTTTTTCTAAAACTTTTTTGGAATTAACTAATATTACTTTTTCTCCATCATCTTCTTTAATTTTTATCATGTTTAAAAAATCTAAAAAAAATGGATTAAAAATAAGTATATGAGTTATTTCATGTAATAAAATATGTTTAATATATATTTCAGAATTTTTTTTTTGAAATGAGAAATAATTTTTATTAATATAAAGATTCCCAGCAACTGGTTTGTAAGAAGCTGAAGAAACTAAACAAGTTTTTGCAGCAGCTACAGTATAATTACCTAAAGGATAATCAAAACTAGGAAAAATAAGTAAATCATTGTCTATTAAATATCTTTCATAATTACTATCTAAATTATTTAATTGGCATTCATTTTTAATATAATTTTTTCCACCTGATAAACTTATATCTGTATGCTGAACTTTAATAAATTTTTTAAATTCATTTATAGTCTCATCTATTAAATTTTTAATTTTATTATAAGTATTAGAATCCATATTATAAGGTTTAATAAAATCAGAATAATCAACTACAATTTTAATATTTGTATATTCTGTATCTAGCCTCCTTTTTGAATAATCTTCAGTTGTATTTACAATTCCTGGATTTATCTTAAGTTTATCAGAGCCGCATTTAAAAGAATTGAATTCTTTTAGTGAAATCAAAAATAAAAATATAAAAGATATTCTCTCAATATATTTATACTTTGTTAACATTAATTTTTTTTAAAATGAAAATATTGTTTATGCTTTTATTTAATATGATTAAATAAAATTATTATTTTTTGAAAATAAAGAGGAAAATTTTTTCTTATATTATTTATTTTTTTTAATAATGTTTTTTACAACTCCAAAGTGGTACTTACAAAACTCTTCAGCTGCAAAAACTCGTCAGATTAATTATATTATCTGTAAAATTATTTTTGTTATATTCATAATTATTTTAGCATATTGAATAATTTTCATATATTTCATCAATCCTATTTTTAAATACATATCTGAATCATGTTCTGAATATTATATATCAAAAAAAATCATCTTCAATATTAAGCACATTGATTCCTAGGTCGGCATAATAAATACTTTACTCATATTAATCATAGTAGTATTTAATTGATAACTTATTTCTTTTATTTCATTTTCATATAAAGATAAGTCCAATCTTTCCAAATTATTTTTAAAAACTGCATATTCAACGTTATTAATTAATGACTGTTCATATGAATTATCTTTTTCAATTTGAAAAAAGATCAATATATTTGATGAAGATATATTGTATGAATTTTTAAAATATTTTATCAATTTAAAAAATAATTATATGTTGAAATATTTTTATATATATTTACATTTATAAGACTTATTTTTATATTATAATCTTTACCAAAATTCATATATTTTATTTAGTTCAAAATCTTTTATATAATTGTCATACTATCTATTATTTCTTCCTTTGTTTCATAAACATTATTTTGAATTACAATATATTCATTTGATATAATATCAGTACTCTTGATATTGGATTAGTTGCAATAATTGTTTTTGGTAAAGTGGATTATAGTTTTAGATATAGTTGTAAATTTAGTCGTAGGGATGATTGTCATTATAGTTGAGAATATAGCTGTAATTAATTCAAAAATAGTAGAAGGAAATTGAGGAAATTTTCCTAAATAATAAATTCTAAGTACATTTTTACAAGTCCAAAAATTGTAATATATTCTGTATTATATGTTATGCTAGAAAAACAATATCTTGTCAATTCTTTAC
>CAJOQR010000020.1 GCA_905236965.1 uncultured Acholeplasmatales bacterium
GAATATAGTGAAGAGTTTATAGATAAATTTAAACCAGACGTTATGTTTATTCAAACTCCTTATGATTTTTGGCATCGAGATGATAATAATAATACTTCTTATTTTTTAAAAAAAGGTATAAGACTTGTTTATATTCCGTATGGTTTAGAAATTTCTTGTATTGAAGAATCTCTTTACTTACAATATAAAACAGAATTTTTTTCAAATATGTGGAAAATATATACCTTAAATGAGAACACTAAAAATGAGTATATAAAATATTCGAATTTATATAGAGATTCTATTGTATCTGTTGGAAGTCCTAAGTTTGATAGTATTTTTTATAAGAAAAAACTTACTAATTATAATTTTAAAGAAAAATATAAAGATAAAAAAATTGTTGTAATAAAAGCACATTTTAGACGACAACTTAAAGATGAAAATGGTGTTAATCATTTGGCAACTCCGGATGAAAGAATTTATCTAAACTTTTTAAAAGACTCATCTAAATACAAAAACTGTTTATTTATATTTTTAACTCATCCAAAATTCTTTGATTATATGTCTCAACAAAATATTTTAGAATTTAAAAAATTATTTAAAAAGGAGAATATATTTCATTTTGAAGATGAAGATTATCGTGAAGCTTTATATGATGCTGATATCTTTATTACTGATAGATCTGCGGTAATGATAGAAATGGGAACTTTTGATAAACCTATATTGTATTTACATAATGATAAATTCAGTGAACCATTTAGTTATGCTTTTGAAGAACTTATTAATTCTTATTATGAAGCAACTGACTTAAAAGGAATTCACATGTTTTTAAAAGATATGCTAGAGGGAAAAGATTTAAATAATAAAAATCGAATTGAATCATTCAAGAGATTAACTAGTGTTGATGGAAAAGTTTGTGAAAGAATAGTAGAAGATATATATAAATCATTAAATAAGTAGAGAGAGGGTTATGTTATGAAAGAAAAGAAAAATTTAGCTTTAGTTTTTGGGATAACAGGCAATTATGTTTTTGCACTTGCTAATACGCTTATGGGGCTTGTTAATAATAATAAAAAATTTTGGGATGATATAATAATTTATTATGATGAAATAAGCGAAAGTGATATTAAGGACATTAATAAAATAGTTGAATGTAAGTTTATATGTGCAAGTGATTTAAAATTTGCTAAAAAATTACCTAAAGAGTTGTTAAAAGAGTATTCTATTGCTACTTTTTATAGATATGAATGTTTTAACCTTTTAAATGAATATCATAAAGTTATTTGGAATGATGTAGATATTTTAATTTTAAATGATATATCTGGTTTATGTAATTATGGTGATAAAAGTGGTTTTTGTCTTACTTTAAATACTGGAGGATTTAATGTTGAAGCAAATTTTAAAAAATTAATTCCAGAGTACAATATGTATACACTTCTTTATAATGCGGGAATCATGGTTCTATCAGATAAAATTAATGATTATAAAAAATCTTATGATTGGTTAATAGATACTACTAATAAATATGCTGATATATTAAGATGGGGAGATCAAGGAATTTTAAATTTATTTATTCAAGAATTTAAAATTGATGTTGAGAATATAGATATAGAGAAATATTGTTGTCATCCATCTTTATATGATAACAAAAAAGATATTGCAATTGTGCATGCTTATGGAGCTGATAAATTTTGGAATAGTATTAGTTATCAAGAAAAATTTCCAAGCTGGGTTCAAAACGATGTAAAATGGAAAAGTATATCAGCTAATAAAACTAACAATAAACCTTTAGTTAGTTGCATTATGTCAATTTATGATAGATTTGATTATGCACAAGAGGCAATTCAAAGTATATTGAATCAAACTTATGATAATATAGAACTTATTATTGTTATAGAAAAAAGTGATAATCAAGATTATATTGAAAAACAATTATTAAAGATAAAAGATAAAAGAATTGTTTTGGTAAAAAATAATAAGAAATTGGGATTTCCAGCATCTTTAAATGTAGCAATTAAAATGGCTAAAGGTAAATATATTGCAAGAATGGATGATGATGATATATCTTTACCCGAAAGATTTGAAAAGCAAGTTGAATTTATGGAGGCAAATCCTAATATTGGCATAAGCGGAACTAATGCAGTATTCTTTGGTAAATACAATACTGAAATAGGTGCTGAATGTGATCCTGAAACTTTAAAAATTATAACTTTATTTAGAACTCCTTTTGTTCATCCTACAGTTATTATGAATAAAAAAATGCTTCTAGATAACAATCTTTTTTATAGCACTGATTATTTTTGCGAAGATTATGAACTATGGAGCAGAGCGGTTTCATGTTTTGATATAGCGAATATTCCTGATGTATTGCTTAAATATAGAACAGGTAATGAAAAATTAACTAGTAGTTTTAATGATACTAAAATACATACTTG
The DNA here is from genome assembly GCA_905236965.1 of uncultured Acholeplasmatales bacterium. Lineage (GTDB taxonomy): Bacteria > Bacillota_I > Bacilli_A > Acholeplasmatales > Anaeroplasmataceae > Anaeroplasma. Next base: position 2,415 of record CAJOQR010000020.1, read on the forward strand.
CCATAAACAAATTGTTGGGAATCAACTAAAAAAATATTTGGATTTAGAATTTACAGATAACGAAATTGAATTAATGCAAGAAAGAAAAAGTGTATTTAACGTATGCTTTAATTATAATGAAACAATTAAATTTAAGGATAAAACGTATTTAAAAATTATAAACGCTAATAAAACTAATAAATTTTATGATGAAGATAAATTAGAAAAGTATATAAAAAATAAAGCTTCACAGGATTTGAGATTATCAAAGCCTAATATTTTTAAAAGAGCAATTAAAAAAGTATTAAGACCATTTTATACAAGATTAATGGAAAAAATAGAAAACTATGTAAATGAAAAAAATAATCAAATTTATAATTATGTAGATAAAAAATTTGAAGAATTATCAAAGAAATAATAGTTAAATGTTAGTTAAGGCTACTATTAAGATAAATAAAAATATAAAGGGTTAGTAGATATGAAAGTTAAATTTAGTATAATAGTTCCTGTTTACAATGTTGAAAAATATTTGGAAAAATGCTTAGACTCTATAATTAATCAAACATTTGATGATTATGAAGTAATTTTAGTATGTGATAAATCTAATGATAATAGTGAAAAAATAGTAGATAATTATATAAAAGATAATAAAAAATTTAAAAAATATTATTATGAAAATACTGGACTAGCAAAGGCAAAAAATATTGGCGTTTCTAAATCAAATGGAGAGTATATTATTTTTTTAGATAGCGATGATTATATTGAAAATGATTTCTTAGAAACATTAATAAAAAAAATTAAAGGACTAGATGATATCACTAGAATACAAGCTAGAGTAGTAAATGAAAGTTATGAATTAATAAAAGAATATAATGAAAAACCTTTTACATGTTTGAATTCAAAAGAGGCATTTGAAATTATTAAAACTTATCATTTTGTAGAAAATTCTTGGTTATACATTTATAAGTTGTCATTTTGGAAAGAAAATAATTTCACATTTTTAGATGGCTATATAGCAGAGGATTATGGTTTAACACCTTTAATTTTATCAAAAGCAAAAAGCATATCTTCGTTAAATTATATAGGTTATAATTATGTCCAGAGACCAAATAGCCTTATGAATGAAAGTAATTATGATAGAAAATTAAGTAAATTTAAAGATATGCTTGAACAAAGAAACAGGTTAGAAAAAGAATTATCAAATGAAAATTATGACAATATTATGTGTTTCTTAGATGATTCTTTAATATATTATATAACAACTCTTAATAAGACTGATTTTATAAAGCTTACTAAAGTGCTATCCGAAAATAAAGCTCTTAATAAACGAAATTGTAATATTAAAAGAAATATAAAATTATTAATTATTAAATATTCACCTTTATTATACTATTTGTATAAGAAGGTGAGAAATAAATGAGTAATATAAAAGTAAGTATTGTGGTTCCAGTATATAGGACTGAAAAATATTTAAAAAAATGCATAGATAGTATAGTTAATCAGAGTCTTAAAGAGATAGAAATAATTCTGATTAACGATGGCTCTGATGACAATGTAGAATCAATAATTTTAGGTTATAAAGATCAAAGAATAAAGTACATAAAAAAGAATAATACAGGTATTGGAAGCACACGTAATCTAGGAATAACAAAAAGTAAAGGAGAATATATTTTATTTGTAGATTCTGATGATTACATTCATAAGGATTATGCTAAAAAGAGTTACGAAAAAGCAAAAGACGAAAATGCAGATATTGTTATAACTAATTTCTATAAAGATTATGATGGTAAAATAATTAAAGAAATTTTAGATATAAAAGATAATATAGATTTAAAAAAAGATTCAAAATATTTATTTAAAATAAATTTGGGGCCATGTAATAAATTATATAAAAGAAAATTAATAGAGAATATTAAATTTAATGAAAATACAAAATACGAAGATGCTCCATTTGTAGTAGAAGCACTTCTTAAAGCAAATAAAGTATCTTTTTTAAATGAGTATTTATCTTATTATGTAATACATGCTGATAGTCAAACAACAATGAGAGATAATAAAATATTTGATATTTTAAAAGTTTCAAAACAAATAATTGAAATTTGTAATAAATATAAAGTAAATATAAATGATACAACTAATTTAATAGTTTTAATCTTAACTAATTATATAATTCAACTAAGATATGTTGAAGATATTAAATTAAGAAATGCTTTTATAAATGAAGCACATAATATTTTAAATGATTTAAATACAAAGTGGAAAAAAGCAGAATGTTTAAAAGAAATGTTGATTATTAAAAGATTAATTAAGACAAATAAATGTTTTACAAGATTATACTTATTACTATATAATTTTGCTTTTAAAAATAAAATAAATAAATCTTGAATATTTAGGAGTTATAGTAAGAAAGCAGATAAAATTCTTTGAAGGATTATTGGGTGATTAATAGTGAGAAAATTAATTGAACAACTTTTTAAATTTGGTATAGTAGGCATTATTGCTTTTGTTATAGACTATTCAGTGTTAGTTCTTTGTCATGAAGTATTTCACATTAATGTACTTGTATCTTCTGCGATAGCATTTTCTATATCTATAATTGTGAACTATATATTAAGTATTAGATGGGTTTTTGATGTTAATAAAAATTCATCAGAAAAAAGAAATTTTATTTTGTTTATCATACTTAGTTTAATAGGCTTAGCTTTAACAGAATTAATTATGTGGTGTGGAACTGAGCTATTATCTATAAACTATTTAATTGTAAAAATAATTGCTACTGGCATAGTTATGGTATTTAATTTTATTACAAGAAAAATATTTTTAGAAAAATAAATCTTTAAAATAAATTATTTAAGTGTTATATTAAAATAGTGAAGTAAAATTATGATAAAGAAGTTATTTAACAAATATAAAATTACAATAATTCAATTTTTTAAATTTGGTATAGTAGGTGTTATAAATACGATAAATAATTACCTAGTGTATCGTTTTTGCTTATATGTAAAAATAGATTATAGACTATCAACAACAATTGCTTTTATTGTATCCTCAATAATTGGATATTTATTACAAAGAAAGTTTGTTTTTAAAAGCAAAGCAAAGAAGAAAGAGTCTCTTGCTAA
>CAJOQR010000021.1 GCA_905236965.1 uncultured Acholeplasmatales bacterium
AGGCTGCGATATTTTTAATGTTAATGACGCTAATGTTGATGATGTTTTAAAATATGACACTATTATTTTAGGCTGTCCAGCAATGGGAGCTGAGGAATTAGAAGATATTGAATTCAAGCCATTCTATGATGCACTAATAGCTAATGCGGCTTCAAAGAATATAGCACTTTTTGGTTCATATGGCTGGGGAGATGGCGAATGGATGAGAAATTGGTGCGATGAGGTTAGAGCGTATGGTGCTAATTTGTTAAATGAGGGTCTTATAGTTAATGGCGATAGTAGCGCCATTGTAGATTCTGATTATGAAGTGTTTATTAATTCTTTAAAATAAAACTAAACAGGCCTTTATAGGCCTTTTTGATTTATAGTATTTAAAGTATTGGCACCTTATGAAAAAATAGTATGATAATAGTTGAACGCTTGAACAATCGTTGGTGAAAAATGTGGTACGTATTATTAGATTTAAAGGCTTATGCTGTGCTAATTGCAAAGAAAAGCTAGAAAGAAAATTAAATAAAATTAAGGGTGTAGAAGCAACAGTATCTTTTGTTGCAGAAAAGATTCTTTTAAATTTAAATGATGAAAACTTATTAGAAAGTGTTATTGAGCTTTGTAAAAAGATGAAATCAGGAATTGAGATTATTTTATAATGACTAAAAATAATATATAAGAACAAAAAGTAGATGCTAATTAGTTTTTGTTCTTAAAATAGGAGGAGAATATTGATGAGTATTATTGAATTTTTAAAGGTAAGTAGAATATATCAGGTTGGAGATCATGAACAAAAGGCACTAGATAATATTGATTTAGAAATTGAAGAGGGTAAATTTATTGTTATTTTAGGCCCATCAGGAGCTGGTAAGTCAACTTTATTAAATATGCTAGGTGGTCTAGATTCACCAACAAGTGGAAAAATATTAGTTGAAGGAAATGATATTGCAAATTTAAACAATGATGAGTTAGCAGATTATAGAGCTCAAACAGTTGGATTTGTATTTCAATCTTATAATTTAATTCCAACATTAACTGTTTTTGAAAATGTTGCTTTAGTTAAAGAAATATGTAAGAATCATTTACCCGTAAAAGAAATGCTAAATGAGGTTGGATTAATTGATCATATTGATAAATTTCCAAGTGAATTATCTGGTGGAGAACAACAAAGAGTATCAATTGCTAGAGCTTTAGCAAAGAATCCTAAAATATTACTTTGTGATGAACCTACAGGAGCCTTAGATTCAGAAACAGGAGCTATGGTTTTAAAGGTATTATTAAATATGGCAAGAACATATCATAAAACAATAATTATTGTTACTCATAATCAAAATATAGCGAAAATGGCTGATCAAATAATTAGAGTTAAATCAGGTCATATTAAAGAAATTATTAATCAAGAAAATCCATTATCTGTAGAAGAGGTGGAATGGTAATATGCTATTTAAAAAATTATTAAGGACAATATGGCATTATAAGGCTCAATTCATTTCTATGATATTAATGGTAATGCTAGGTATTGGTGTTTTTGTTGGATTTCAGGGTGAGTGGTATTCAATAGAAAATGATACTCATTACTTTTATGATAAAACAGGCTTCGCTGATTATAGATTAATTAGTGAAGTAGGCTATTCTATCGAAGAATATGAAAAAATAAAAGCTATTGATGGAATAGATGATTCATCAAGATATTTGTCAATTAAAACTACTGAAACAAAGGAAAATGATATATTAGCCTTAACTGTAACAACTAATATAAATGTTTCTGGCTTTTTAGTAACAAGTGGTGATGATTATGATGAAAAATCTTTAGATTCAATTTGGATTAGTGATCAATATGCTAAAAAGAATAAATATAAATTGGGAGATGAAATAACATTAAAATATGGTGATTTATCTATAACAGGTACTATTAAAGGATTAGTTAAATCTAGTGAATACTTAATTTGTGTACCTGATGAAAATCAAATGATGCCTGATTTTAATAAATATGGATATGTATATATTTCACCTTCAATGCTTATTGATAAATTAGGATATGAATTTTATTCTGAAATTCATGTAATATCTAAATTAAAAAAGAATGATTTTATAGATACTGCAAATGATATATTAGGTAAAACAAATTTAATATTAAGTCATGATGAAATAGTATCTTATAGTGAGGCTCAAGGAGAAGCAACAGAAGGTAAAACAATGGCTTCTATATTACCTGTTATATTCTTAGGTATTGCTATATTAATTATGGCAACTACAATGCAAAGATTAACTATTAATGAAAAAACTCAAATAGGTACTTTAAAGGCCTTAGGCTTTAGAGATAAAAGAATAACAAGACATTATACATTATTTGGTTTATTTATTGGTATAGTTGGTTCAATTTTAGGAATTGGCTTAGGTTATTTTGTTGCTTGGTTTATATTTAATCCAAATGGATCAATGGGAACATATTTTGATTTACCTTCATGGGAAATTTTAGTACCATGGTGGACATATTTAGTTATTATAGCAATAATTGGATTATTGACACTAATATCTTATATTTCAGCTAAAAATATGTTAAAGGGCACTGCTGCAGATGCTTTAAAGCCATATACTCCTAAGGCTATGAAGAGATTAAAAATAGAGAATTCAAATGCTTGGAGAAAACTTAAATTTGCTACTAAATGGAATATTAGAGATTTATTTAGACATAAGGCTAGAAGCTTTATGACATTATTTGGAGTTTTTGGTTGTATGATTTTATTGGTTGCTTCATTCTTAATGATGGATTCAATGGTTGGATTTGTTAATAAATTTTATAATGGATCAATGAATTATGAATCAGAAATAGTTTTAAAGGATGATGTAACAAATGATAAAGCACTTGAAATGATAGAATATTATAAAACTGATTATTTATCATCTACACCTATTTCATTTAATGATGAGGGTATAGTTATGGAAATATATAATGTAAGTCATGATTATGTTAGATTTTTAAATTCTGATATGAATTATGTTAATATTTCTAATGATGGTGTATATTTAGGTCAAAGATTAATAGAAAAGAATAAATTAAAAATAGGTGATACAATTAAAGTATCATTATATGGAACTG
>CAJOQR010000022.1 GCA_905236965.1 uncultured Acholeplasmatales bacterium
ACAAAAACTTCCAAAATCTTTAATTGATGATGTTTATAAAGCAATAAAAGAAATTGAAAAGAAAACAGGCAAAAATTTTGGTGGAGATTCAAACCCATTATTAGTTTCAGTTAGATCTGGTGCTAGAGTATCAATGCCTGGTATGATGGATACAATATTAAATTTAGGTTTAAATGATAAAACAGTTGAAGTTTTAGCAAAAGAAACTAATAATGTTAGATTCGCATATGATTCATACAGAAGATTCATTTTAATGTTTACAAATATTGCAAAAGGTCATCCAAGAACTGATATGGATAAAATGTTGGATGATATTAAAGCAAAAAAAGGATATAAATTAGATACTGAAGTAACTGCATCAGAATTAAAAGAATTAGTAAATGAATATAAAAAATATTATAAAAAGACTTTTAATGAAGAATTCCCATCTGATCCTTATGAACAATTAGTAACTGCTATAGAAGCTGTATTTAGATCATGGGATAACCCAAGAGCTAATGTTTATAGAATGATGAATAATATTCCTTATTCATGGGGAACAGCAGTTAATGTTCAATCAATGGCTTTTGGAAACAAAGGTGAAACTTCAGGTACTGGTGTAGCATTTTCAAGAGATCCTGGTACAGGTGAAAAAATAGTTTCTGCTGAATATTTACCTAATGCACAAGGAGAAGATGTTGTTGCAGGAATTAGAACCCCTTTAAATATAAAGGAATTAGAAAGAAGAATGCCTGATGTTTATAAGCAATTTATCCAAACAATTAAATTAATGGAAAATCATTATAAAGATATGCAAGATATGGAATTTACTGTTGAAGAAGGTAAATTATATTTCTTGCAAACAAGAAATGGTAAGAGAACACCTCAAGCTGCTTTAAAGATTGCTTGTGATTTAGTAGATGAAGGCTTAATTGATGAAAAAGAAGCAGTTTTAAGAATTGATGCTTATTCATTTGATAAATTATTATTACCTGGCTTTGATAAAGATGAGCTTTCAAATGCTAAGCCTATTGCTAAAGGATTAGCTGCAGGACCTGGTGCTGGTACTGGTAAATTAGCATTTTCTGCAGATGAAGCAGAAAAAAGAAAAGCTAAAGGCGAGAAAGTTATTTTAGTTAGAGCAGAAACATCTCCTGAAGATATTGTAGGTATGGTTGCTTCAGAAGCTATATTAACTATGCGTGGAGGTATGACTTCACATGCTGCAGTTGTAGCAAGAGGAATGGGAAAATGCTGTGTATGTGGTTGTCAAGCTGCAATAATAGATGAAGATGCAAGAACAGTTACAATTGATGGTATTACATATACAGATAAAGATACATTCTCAATTGATGGATCAACAGGAAATGTTTATTTAGGTGAAATTAAAACAGTTAAACCTGATTTAACTTCTGGATATTTTGGAAGATTAATGAAATGGGTTGATGAAAATAGAACATTAAAAGTAAGAACTAATGCTGATAATCCAAGAGATGCAAAGCAAGCAAAAGATTTTGGCGCTGAAGGTATAGGATTATGTAGAACAGAGCATATGTTCTTTGATAAAGATAGAATCTTTTCTATGAGAAAAATGATTTTAGCAGACAATGTTTTAGATAGAGAAAAAGCATTGGCTGAATTAGAACCAATGCAACAAAAGGATTTTGAAGACCTATATGAAATAATGGATGGCATGAATGTTAATGTAAGATTATTAGATCCACCACTTCATGAATTTTTACCACAAGAAGACTTTTTAATTATAGAATTAGCAAAATCTTTAGGTAAAAGTGTAGAAGAAGTAAAAGATAGAATTGCTGAGCTTCATGAATCAAATCCTATGATGGGACATAGAGGCTGTAGATTAGCTGTTACATATCCTGAAATTTGTAAAATGCAAACAACTGCTATTATAAAGGCTGCAATTAATGTTCAAAAGAAAACAGGTAAAAGAATTGAACCTGAAATAATGGTTCCACTTGTATTAGAAGTAAAAGAATTAAAATTTGTTAAAAATTTAATTTGTCAAACTGCAGATAGCATTATAGAAAAAGAAAATGTTGAATTAAAATATCATGTAGGTACAATGATAGAAATCCCAAGAGCTGCATTACTTTCAGCAGAAATTGCTGAAGAAGCAGAATTCTTCTCATTTGGTACAAATGATTTAACACAAATGACATTTGGCTTTTCAAGAGATGATGCTGCAAAATTCTTACCTTCATATTATGATACAAAAATTTTAGAAGAAGATCCTTTTAAAACTTTAGATTATAAAGGAGTTGGAAGACTTGTTAAAATGAGTGTTAAAGAAGGAAGATCAACAAATCCTAATTTACATGTAGGTGTATGTGGAGAAACAGGCGGAGAACCTAAATCTATTGAATTTTATCATAATGCTGGACTTGATTATGTATCTTGTTCACCATTTAGAGTTCCTGTTGCTAGATTAGCAGCTGCTCAAGCCGCAATTAAGGCAAATAAAAATAATTAATAAAATTATAAAAATGTTAGTATGAATTTTACTAACATTTTTTTATTTGTAAAAAAGATTGATTTATTAATTTTTAATGATATAATATGAAATTGAAAATCATTTTCAAATTGGAGTGATATAATGAGAGAATCATATAATACAAAAACTAAAGAATTAATTTTAAATGAAATGAATAAATTAAATGATTTTACTGCAAATGATATATATATTAGTTTAAATAAGAAAAACATGCACGTTGGACTTACAACTATTTATAGATCAATAGAAAAATTTAATTCTGATGGAATAATAACAAAATATTTTGATGATTCTAAAATGGCTCATTATAAATTAATTGATAATTGTCAAAATATGATTCATTTTTATTTAAAATGTAATAAATGTAACAATATTGAGCATATTGATTGTGATTGTATAAATGAATTTAAATCTCATATTGAATTAAAACATAAATTTAGTATAAATATTGAAAATATTGTTATATCAGGTTTATGCTCAAAATGTAAAAATTTTATAAAAATAAGGTAGGATTATATATGAAATATAAAAAAATAATATTGTTTATTTTTATTTTATTCATAAATTTTTATATAACCTCATGTAAAAATATAGAAAATGATAATATATCTATAATATCAACAAATTATGTTGGATATGATTTTGCAAAAAATATAACAAAAGATATAGATGTTGATACAAAAATGCTATTAAAGCCTGGATGTGATGTGCATAATTATTCTCCATCAACAAAAGATGTTATAGATATTATAAATTGTAATTTGTTTATTTATGTAGGTGGAGAATCAGATTCAATATGGGTTGAAAAAAATATAATACCTCAAATTGATAAAAATAAAACAATAATAATTTCAATGTTTGATGTTTTAAAAAATGATTCTAATGCTAATTTATATTATGAAGAAGAATTAGATAATGAAAAAGCTATATTAGATGAATATGATGAGCATATTTGGAATGATTATAATAATTCATTAATAATTTTAAATGCAATTTTAAATTCATTAAAAGAAATTTCACCAAATAACATTGATATTTTATCTAATAATTATGAAAAATATAAAAATGCTATTTTAAATATAAAAAATGATATAGAAAAATTAGTTTTAAATAAATCTATTTATATGATATTTGCTGATAGATTTCCTTTATTATATTTTGTTAAATCATATAATATTAAATATGATGCTGCTTTAAAGGGATGTTCTAATAATGTATCCATAGGTGCTAAAAGCTTAATTAGATTAAAAAATGAAATTGAAAATAATGAATTAAAATATATTTTTACAATAGAATTATCATCAAATTTAATTGCAAATACAATTATTGAAGAAATAAAAAATGATAAATCTTATTCAGGACCAATTCCAGAGGTAAAAACTTTTTATTCAATGCATAATATTTCAAAAGAAGATTTTGAAAATGAAATAACTTTTGTTGATTTTATGCAAAAAAATTATGAAACACTCAAATTATTAATAAATTAGGAGAAACAAATGCCTTTATTAGAAATTAAAAATTTAACCTTAGGTTATGATTATGAAAATGTAATTAATAATATTTCTTTTAATGTAGAAAAAAAAGATTTTATATTAGTAGTAGGTTCAAATGGTGTTGGTAAATCAACCCTAATAAAAGGAATATTAGGATTGATAAAGCCAAGAAAAGGAGAAATAAATTATATTGATGTATGCAAAAAAAATGTCGGTTATATGCCTCAGGATGCTAAAATTGATGCAAATTTTCCTGCATCAGTTTTTGAAGTTGTTTTATCAGGGATGCATTCTAGCTTAGGATTAAGACCTTTTTATAATAAAAAAGAAAAAGAAAAGGTAGATGAAATATTAGAAATATTAAAAATAAAAGATTTAAAAAAATCCAATTTTTCTACATTATCAGGAGGACAAAGACAAAAAGTATTATTAGCAAGAGGATTGTGTGCGACATCAAATTTATTAATATTAGATGAACCATCTAATAATTTAGATAAATATTCAAAATCAGAATTTTATTCAACATTGAAGCATTTAAATGAAGGACATAATATATCAATTATTATGATAACTCATGATTTAGATATAGACTCTTTTATTGGAAATAAGGTTTTAGAATTAAGAAAAGATGGATATAGCTTTTTAACAACTGATGAATATTTAAAGGAGAATGGTTATGAATGATTTTTTTCATATGTTTACATACCAATTCATTTTATATGCTTTAATAGTTGGAATTTCTATTTCAATATGTGCAGCTTTATTAGGTACATCGCTTGTTTTAAAGAAAAATTCAATGATAAGTGATGGATTATCTCATGTAGCATTTGGTGCTTGTGCTATTGCGTTAGCTTTAAATTGGGCTCCAATGGCATTTACAATTCCTATTGTAATTATTTCATCATTTTTTATATTAAAATTATCAAAAAATAATAAAATACAAGGTGATGCTTTAATTGCAATAATAGCATCAGCATCTTTAGCAATAGGATATATGGTTATAAATATAAGTGGTGCAAATGTAGATGTTGAAAATTATTTATATGGTTCAATTTTTGGAATTACAAAAAGTGAATTAATAATTAGTGTAATTTTATCTATTATAGTTATATTAGTTTTTATATTTTTATATAATAAAATTTTTTCTATAACCTTTGATGAAGATTTTTTTAAATCTACTGGAGGAAAAGCAGAATTATATAATATTATTATTTCTATTTTATGCTCTATTACAGTAGTTTTAGGTATGAAAATCATGGGAGCATTATTAATAACAAGCTTAATAATTTTTCCTACAATTTCTGCAAGACAAATCTCAAAAACATATAAAAGTGTAGTGATTAATAGTGAAATTATTTCTATATTATGCTTTTTTATTGGAATAGTTTTAAATTATTATATAGATGATTTACCTGTTGGATCATCAATTGTTATTGTTAATTTGATTGTTTTAATTATATTAATATGCATAAAAAAATTTAAAAAATTATTTTATTTAAAAATTAAATCAATTAAATAAATATATTGAAAACGTATTATATTATATTTTAATAAAATTGAAAACGTATTACATATTTTTTTATAATTTTTTGAGCTATAATTCTTTCGGTAAAAGAAAGAGGTATGTAATATGTTTGAAACATTAATTTTAATTTTATTTGTAGCTCCAATTGCCTTTTTATTATTTAAAGCAACAATTGCTTCAAAAGATTATTACGATTATGATCAAAAAAAATATAGATATATTTCAAGAATAATAAAATAAAAAATAAAACAGCAAATAAAGCTGTTTTATTTTTTTAAAATTTGAGATTAGAATTTAATTTGATTTACTATAATTATTTTTTATGATATAATCAACAAGAGTTTTTAGTGTTGGAGATTTGCTATTATGTATTATAAAAAGATTATATATTATAGTGATGAATTAAATGATGATTTTTCTGTTACAAAGGAAATAAAGAAAAAAATAATAGATGATAATTATAATTATTTTCGCCAAAAAAATAAATTATATAAATTATGGGCTGATACATTATATTTTATTATAGTAAAACCAATTACAAAATTAATTATGGTATTTGGTTATCATACTTTTATTCATGGTAAAAGAAAAGTAAGACATTTTAGAAAAAAAGGATGCTTTATTTTCGCAAATCATACAAATTATATGCCTGATGCTTTTACTCCAAATCATTTAAATTGGAGAAGAAATTATATAATTACAGGCTCTGAAGCAGTAAATATAAAAGGAATAGCATCATTAGTAGATGCTTTAGGAGCAATTCCTCTTCCTGATACTATTGGTGCTGCAAGAAATTTTAAAAAATGTATATCTGAAAAAATAAGCTATGGTGATTCAATTACAATTTATCCTGAGGCTCATATATGGCCTTATTTTACAAAGGTAAGACCATTTAAAAAAGAAAGCATAAAATATCCTATAATAGAAAATTGTGCATCATATACATGCACAACTTGCTATAAAAAAAGAAAATTTGGTAAAAGACCTAGAATAAGTGTTTATATTGATGGCCCATTTTATCCTGATGAAAGCTTACCTAAAAAGGAAATGGTTGATAAGCTATATGATGAAATATATAATGCTATGAAGAAAAGATGCGAAGAAGAATCAACATATGAATATTATAAATATATAAAAAAAGAAGATGAAAAAAATGATTCATCCAATTAAACATTTTAAAACAATTACAAGGCATCGTCATAAAGTAATGATTAATTGCTTTAGATGCGGATTATATTGGCAAGGATTAAAGCATGATTTATCAAAATATGGTTTTAAAGAATTTTGGCTTGGTGCAAAATATTATGTAGGAGATAAAAGTCCTCATTATAAAGAAAGAATTGCTAAAGGCTATTCAGAAGGATGGATGCATCATAAAGGAAGAAATATGCATCATGGTGAATATTGGGTTGATGTAGATTTAAAAACAAATACATATATGCCAATTAAAATGCCTGATAGATATTTGGCAGAAAGCTTATGTGATAGAATAGCAGCATCAGAAAATTATAATAGAAAAAATTTTAAAAGAGAAATGGTTTTACAATATTTTTTAAAATCATCTGTTAATGAACCCTTGCATCCTGATACATTAAATAAATTATTAGAATTAATAAATATGTATGTTGATAAAGGTAAAAAAGAAGTTTTTAAATATATTAAAAAAAATATGCGTAATAAAAAAGCAACCTATTAAGTTGCTTTTTTAATTTAATTACAAGATGGAAGACCATATTTTGATCTAATATAATTATCGATTTCATCAGCTGCTTTTTTAGTCGCTTCAACAGCTTCAACAACAGTTTTAGCACCAGATACAACATCACCTGCAGCATATACACCAGGTCTTGTAGTAGCACCATTAGCATTTGTTTGAATTAAACCTTTTTGATTTGTATCAATTGATTTTGTGTTTTTTACGATATTTGATTGTGCACCTTGACCTATGGCAATAATAACAGAAGAAGAATTTATTTTATATTGATTTGATGAATCATTTTTATATTCTATTTCTCCATTTTCATTTTCTATTTTTAAAACAGGTTCAACAATTATACCATCTTCTTCAATTTTAACTGTATTTAAATAATAATTAAATTTAATACCATCAACTAATGCTAATTCAACCTCTTCATTTAATGCAGTTACATTTTCTCTTCCTCTAAAAAATATTACATCAACCTTAGCATTAGATTTTCTTACTATTGTTCTTGCAGCATCCATTGCTACATTTCCAGCACCAATTATAATTACATGATCTCCTAAAGAAGTATAAGAATCAGGATTTTTTAAATAATCAATTGCGAAATGAACATTTCCTAATGATTCTCCTTTAATCCTTAATCTATTTGGACTCCATACACCTGTTCCAATAAATATTGCATCATAACCATCTTCAAACATATCATCTATTGTAATTGTTGGTCCAATTAATGTATTTGGTCTAAATTTAATACCTAATTCATTCATTCTAAGTAATAATTTATCTAAAAGTGATTTAGGTAATCTAAATTCAGGAATACCATATCTTAATACACCACCTATTTTATCCTTTGAATCTATTATTGTAACATTATATCCCCTTTTTGCTAAAATTATAGCTAAGGTTAATCCTGCAGGACCACCGCCAATAATTCCTACCATATGTCCATTTTGATCAACTTTATTTAATCTTGCTTTTTCTAAATAAAATGTTGATATATAATTTTCAACCTCAAAAAATTTAATAGGTGCTCCTTTTCTATTTAAAACGCAATGTCCCATACAATTTTTTTCATGAGGGCAAATTAAAGAACAAAGTGCAGAAAGAGGATTATTTTCAAATAATTTTTCTCCAGCCTCATCCATTTTTCCATCTAAAAACATTTGCATAATTATAGGAATATCTGTCTTTACAGGACAGCCTTCTTTACATAATGGTTTTTTGCATTTTAAACATCGTTGAGCTTCGCTTAATATATCAGCCATAAACATCACTCCTTTTTTTTATTATACAAAAAATTTCATTTTATTAAAACAAAATTATTTATTTTAATGTTTTTTGTGATAAAATCAAACTATGAATGAATATAAATTTATATGTCAAAATGATGATATCACTTTAAGGGATGAATTAAAGAATCAGGTATCAAGAAAATTTTATAAAAACATTAAATCAACAAATGCTAAAATTTTAGTTAATGATTTAGAAATTCCTCTTTATAAAACAATAAATAAAGGGGATATAATAACAGTTTTTTATGATAAAGTAAAAAATATAAATTGGCCACTTTATTATCATGAATTAGATATAATTTATGAAGATGATTATTATTTAGTTGTAAATAAAAGAAAAGATTTATTAACAATTCCAACTAAAGCATGCCCTTTTAGCTTATATCAAGAAGTAATGTATTATTTAAAAAATAAAAATGATAATGATAATGTATCAATACTAAATAGACTTGATAAAGATACACAAGGCTTAGTTTTAATTGCGAAAAATAGACTTGCTGCATATAAATTAGAACCAACTCATATGCATATTATAAGAAAATATTATGCTTTATGCGAAGGTATTTTTGAAAAAAAAGAAGGTAAAATAGAAACATATATTGAAAAAGATGAAAAAACAAACAAAAGATATGTTTCAAAAAATGGTAAAAAAGCTATAACTAATTATAAAGTTATTGATGAAAAAAATAACAAATCAAAAGTTGAATTTATTTTAGAAACAGGAAGAACTCATCAAATAAGAGTTCATTCAGCATATATTAATCATCCTATAGTTGGAGATGTTTTATATGGAAATGCAACAGAATCTGATTTGCATCTTTTAAGTTATTATATAGAATTTTTAAATCCATTTAATAATAGAAAAATCAAATGCCAAATTGATTGTGGGTGGTAGAATGGATGAATTATCTGTTGAAAATAAGAAAAAATATAAAAAAATTAGAATCATAATTCAAATAATTATAATTCTAATAATATTAGCACTTTTAATATTTTTAACAATAAAAATATATCCAATTGCCATTAATATTCAAAATGATGAAGAATATAGAGAAAATATATTAAATAAAATTAAAGGATTTGGAAGCTTTTCTTGGGCTATTATTTTAGGTGCTCAAATTCTTCAAACAATTTTAGCGATAATTCCTGCTGGACCAATCGTTATAATATCTGGAATGCTATATAATCCTTTTATCTCTTTAATTATTTGTATTATTGGACAAACAATAGGTGCGGTTTTAGTTTTTTTATTAGTTAAAGCATTAGGTGTAAAATTTTTAGCTTTAATATTTGATCCTGATGTTATTAAAAATTCAAGATTTTTAAGAAGTGAAACTAAAACAGAGGTTTTAATGTTTGGTTATTATTTAATACCAGCATTACCAAAAGATATTATTGCTTTTGTTGCTCCATTTACGAAAATAAAATTAAAAAATTTTATTATAATTAATTTAATAGCAAGAATACCTATGACAATTGTATCTACATTAACTGGATCTTCATTAATTAATGGAAATTATTGGTTAACTTTAACTTTAGCAATTATATCTTTAATATTAGCTCTATTATGCTTTATTTTTAATGGTAAAATTGTTAAATTTATTGATAAAATTGCTAAAAAACAAGAATTATGCTTAATAAAATTAACTCCTAAATTAAAAAATGAATTTAATGAAATGATGAATGAATGGTTAAAAACTGAAGATTTAGATGATAATTATACACCTTATGCTATATTTAAAAATGATTATCTAGATTTTGAAAATTATTTAAATAATTTAGAATTTAAAGAAACAAAAGACAAATATGTTAAAGATTCTGTATTTTTTTTATATGATATAAACAATAAAAAAATATTAGGAGCTAGTAATATAAGGCATGAATTAAATGAATATTTATATAATTATGGTGGTCATATAGGATTAGGTATAAGACCATCTGAAAGAGGAAAAGGTTATGGTAAGATATTGTTAAAATTATCTTTAAATGAATGCCATAAGCTAGGAATAAAAAAAGTATTAATTACTTGTAGAGATAAAAATATTCCATCTAGAAAAACAATTTTATCATGTGGTGGAATAAAAGAAAATGAAGTAATAAAAAATGATGAGAAAATAGAAAGATATTGGATAGAAATATAAAAATTGGAGATTATTATGATAAAACAAATGTGGGAAAAACTAAAAGAATCACTTGTATCAGTTGTTCCTGTTACATTGATTGTATTAATTTTATATTTTACACCATTGGTTAATTTAACATTTTCTGAATTGCTTATATTTATTTTTTCAGCAATTATGCTAATAATAGGTATTAGTTTATTTAATTTAGGTGCTGATATGGCAATGGGAATTATGGGTGAGCAAGTTGGATCTGCCTTAATTAAATCTAAAAAATTATGGTTGGTTGTAACTGTTTTATTTTTTATGGGACTTTTAATAACTATTGCAGAACCAGACTTACAGGTTTTAGCTAATCAAATAGGCAATGTAATTAATTCATATTTGTTAATAATTTTTGTCGGAATTGGTGTTGGTATTTTTTTAGTATTTTCAGTATTAAAAATAATATTTAAAAGAGATTTAACAATGATGATTATTTTCTTTTATATGATGATGTTTGCATTAACTGCATTAGTTTTAGAGCATAATGCTGGATCATTTTTAGCTTTAGCTTATGATTCAGGTGGTGTTACAACTGGACCTATTACTGTTCCTTTTATCATGGCATTAGGTTTAGGTATTGCATCAACTATTGGTGGTAGATCAGCTAAAGAAAATTCATTCGGATTAGTTGCTTTATGCTCTATAGGTCCTATTATTGCTGTTTTAATTTTAGGCTTGACAATAGATCCTACTAAATTAGCATCTAGCGATTTATTTGATTTAACAAGCTATGATTTACCAGAAAATATAATAGCAGGATTTGGTTATCAAGTGTTAGAAACAATGAAAGCTGTTTTATTAGCATTAGGATTAGTAGTAGCATTTTTCTTAATAATTAATTTTACATTAATTCATCTACCTAAAAAGAAATTACAACAAATTGGTATTGGAATATTAAATACATATGTTGGTCTTGTAATATTTTTAGCAGCTGCTGAATTTGGATTTTTATCTATAGGATATAAAATGGGCACTCAAATGGCAGAATATAATAAATATTTAACAATGATTTTTGGTTTAATAATTGGTGCTGTAGTTGTATTAGCTGAGCCTGCTGTTCATGTTTTAACAAAGCAGGTTGAAGAAGTAACAATGGGTGGTGTAACAAAAAAATCAATGCTTTTTGCATTATCTATTGGTGTTGGTATAGCTATATTTTTATCAATTTTAAGAATAATATTTAATTTTTCAATATTATATTATTTAATTCCAGGATATTTAATATCTTTAGGATTATCATTTTTTGTTCCTAAGGTATATACATCAATCGCATTTGACTCAGGTGGCGTTGCATCAGGACCTTTAACATCAAGCTTTATTTTACCTTTTGCAATTGGAGTTTGTTCAATAGCAAATCCAAGTAATTTATTAAATGATGCATTTGGAGTTGTAGCTATGGTAGCATTAACACCTTTAATTACAATTCAACTTTTAGGTTTTAGATCAGAATTAAGATTAAAACTTAGAAGAACAAGAAGAATGAAGAAATTTAAAAAGATTAAAGATGATGAACAAATTATATATTTTTAATGGGAGGTAAATATGGCTGCTAAGAAAAAAAATATAAATGGGCTACAAGCTCCTAAAAAAATAAAAATATTAGTTACAATAATAGATAGAACTAAAACAGATTTTTATCTTTCTGCTTTAGAAAGCTTTGGAGTTAATATGCAAACTGTTTTATATGCAAAAGGAACAGCTCCATCAGAAATCGCAACCCTTTTAGGAGTTGTAGATAAAGGAAAAGCAGTTATTTTATCTGTTGTTGGTGAGAATAAAATCAGTAAAATATTAGCTGAATATGAAGATAATTATTTTAAATTGAGAAATGGTAAAGGAATTGCATTTACAATTCCAATTTCATCAATGATTGGTATTTCTGTTTATAATTTTTTAGCAAATATTGAAATGGAGGAAGAATAATATGGCAAATAGTGTACATGAACTTGTTATAGCAATTGTAAATCAAGGATATGGTGATATTGTTATGGATGTTGCAAGAGAATGTGGAGCAAAAGGTGGTACAATTTTAAATGCAAGAGGTACTGCAAGAGCTGAAGCAGAATCAAAATATGGTATTGTTATTCATCCTGAAAAGGAAGTTGTTTTAATATTGGTTAATGAAAAAATTAAAGATAAAATATTACATGCAATATATCAAAATGTTGGATTAGAAACACCTGGACAAGGAATTGCATTTACAACTCCTGTTGATGATGTAGTAGGCTTAAAAAGCAAAAAAATAAGCAAAGAAAAGCCACAAGCTGAACCAGCAAGAGAAGATACAAATTCAAATGATGTAAAGGATGAAAATCAAACATCATAACTTGACTTTATATTATAAAAGTAGTTAAATATCAATGGTAGTGATTAAATATTTAATCAACTAATAGGAGGAAAAATTTAATGGGAATGTTTGATAAATTATTAGCTAATTTAAAAGCTAAAAGAAAGACTATTGTTTTTACAGAAGGAACTGATGATAGAATTTTATCAGCTACAGACAGATTAATAAAAGAAGATTTAATGGATGTTATTTTATGTGGAAATGTTGATGCTGTAAAACAAAAAGCTAAAGAAGGTAATTTTGATATTTCTAAAGCTTTAATTTTAGATCCAGAAACATATGATGGAATGGATGATTTAGTTCAACAAATGGTGGCTTTAAGAAAAGGAAAAATGACAGAAGAAGAATGCCAAGCTGCTTTAAAAAAATCAAATTATTTTGGAACAATGCTTGTAAAAGCTGGTAAAGCTGATGCATTATTAGGTGGCGCAACATATTCAACAGCTGATACAGTTAGACCTGCACTTCAATTAATTAAAACAAAAAAAGGTGCTAATTTAGTATCATCATCATTTATTTTATTTAGAGAAAAAGATGGTAAAGAAGAAAGAATTGCCATGGGCGATTGTGCTATTAATTTATCATATGAAGATACAGTTGATAAGCAAACTGGAGAAGTATTAGTTCCAGCTGCTAAAAAGCTTGCAGAGGTTGCAGTTGAAACTGCAAAAACAGCTGCATTCTTTGGAATTGATCCAAAGGTTGCTGTATTAAGCTTTTCAACATATGGTTCTGGTAAGGGTGGAACTGTTAAATTATCACATGATGCAGTAATTGAGGCAAGAAATATGGATCCAAATTTAGTAATTGATGGTGAATTCCAATTTGATGCTGCTGTATCACCAGTTGTTGCAAAAACTAAATGTCCTGAATCAAAAGTTGCAGGACAAGCTAATACATTTATCTTCCCTTTAATTGAGGCAGGAAATATTGGCTATAAAATTGCTCAAAGATTAGGTGGATATGCTGCATATGGTCCTATTTTACAAGGATTAAATGCTCCAATTAATGATTTATCTCGTGGTTGTGATGCTGATGAAGTATATAAAATGGCAATTATAACAGCTGGTATGGCTGAATAAAATTAATTATAAGGAAGCATTTGCTTCCTTATTTTTTTAAGGTGTATTATGTATAAAAAAGAATTAAAAGAATATATTCCTGTATGTGAACAAGAAGAAAAAGATTTAAAAATAATGCTTGATTTTATAAATGAATATGGTGATTTTTCTTTAGATAGAAAAAATTTAATTGCCCATTTTTCATCTTCTGCTTGGGTTGTAAATGAAACAATGGATAAGGTTTTACTAAATTATCATAATATTTATAAAAATTGGGGATGGCTTGGAGGACATGCTGATAAAGACCCTAATTTATTAAATGTAGCATTAAAAGAAGTAAAAGAAGAATCAGGCTTAGAAAATATATATCCATTTAGTAATAAAATTATATCTGTTGAAATATTACCTGTGGCTCCACATATTAAAAATGGTGTTTTTGTAAATGCTCATTTACATTTAAATGTAACATATTTAATTGTTGCATCTGAATTTGATAAATTAACAATTAAACCAGATGAAAATAGTGGCTTAAAATGGGTTTTATTAGATGATGTTAAAAATATTGTTAAAGAAGAATGTATGCTTCCAATTTATAAAAAATTAAATGAATATGTAAATAAAATTAAATAATTATTAAAGATATTTTTGATTTAATTTAAAAATATCTTTTTTTATTATATTTATAGAATTTTTTTATGTTATACTATTAATAGTATCTAAACTTTAAATAAAAATTAATAAATATATATCTATATATTAAATAATGGATACAAATTTATAAATTGAGGAAATAAAATGGATAATAAATATATATTAGCCTTAGATCAAGGAACAACATCATCAAGAGCCATAGTATTTGATAAAAAAGGTGAAATAATTGGTATGGCTCAAGAAGAATTTAATCAAATTTATCCTAAGCCAGGTTGGGTTGAGCATAATCCTTTAGAAATATTATCAAGCCAAATGGCTAGCCTTTTTGGTGCAATTACAAGGGCAGGATTAAATATTAAAGATATAGATTCAATTGGTATTACTAATCAAAGAGAAACAACAATTGTATGGGATAAAAAAACAGGGAAACCAATCTATAATGCAATAGTATGGCAATGTAGAAGGACTTTAGAATATATAAAAGAAATTAAAAATGATGAATTAGATGAAAAAATATATTCAAAAACAGGATTAAAATTAGATCCTTATTTTAGTGCATCAAAAATTAAATGGATTTTAGATAATGTAGAAGGTGCTAAACAAAAAGCAAAAGAAGGAAATTTATGCTTTGGAACAGTTGATACATATCTTTTATGGCATTTAACTGGTGGTGAGGTTTTTGCAACAGATTATACTAATGCTTCACGTACTTTATTATTTAATATACATACATTAGATTGGGATGATGAATTATTAAATTTATTTGATATTCCAAGAAATATGCTTCCTAATGTATATTCATCAAGTCATTATTTTGGTGAAACAAAAATAGATTTAATAGGTGCAAAAATACCTATTACAGGTATTGTAGGAGATCAACAAGGAGCTTTATTTGGACAATTGTGTATAAATAAAGGCGATATAAAAAACACCTTTGGAACAGGCTGTTTTATGTTGATGAATACAAAAGATACACCAATTAAATCTAAACATGGCTTAGTTACAACCTTAGGTGCATGCTTAGATGGTGAAAAACCAGATTATGTTTTAGAAGGCTCTGTTTTTATTGGTGGTGCTGCAGTAAAATGGTTAAGAGATGAATTAAGATTTATAAAAGATCCAGCTAAAACAGAAGAATATGCATCAAAGGTTAAAGATACAGCAGGTGTTTATGTTGTACCTGCATTTACAGGACTAGGTGCTCCATATTGGGATGGAGATGCAAGAGGAATTATTACAGGAATAACTAGAGGAACATCAAAAGAGCATATTATAAGAGCAACATTAGAAGGAATTGCATATCAAGTATATGATGTTTTAAAAGCAATGGAAAATGATTTAAATATAGATATTAAATCACTTTCAGTAGATGGTGGTGCATGTAAAAATAATTTTTTAATGCAATTTGAAGCTGATATTTTAAAAGCTACAGTTAAAAGGCCAAAGGTTGTTGAAGTAACTGCATTAGGTGCTGCATATTTAGCTGGATTAAAAACAGGATATTGGAAAAGTATTGAAGAAATAAAAGAAAATAAAGAAATAGAAAAAACATTTTTTCCAACAATGCTAGATGAAGAAAGATGCTTAAAATTAAAAGGTTGGCATAAAGCAGTTAAATTAGCATTAATACATGATGATGAATTGGAATAAAGATTAAAAAAGAGATTAAATTATATAAATTTAATCTTTTTTTCTATAGAAAATCAAATAAAATTAAAAATAATAAAAATTAAAAAGAAATTTGTTGACATTAAAAAATGCTTTTGATATAATTACAATGCTTGACTAAAAGAGCTAAATATTATAAATGGCCTGTTGGTGAAACGGTTAACACACATGCCTTTCACGCATGCATTTATGGGTTCGAACCCCGTACAGGTCACCATTTGTAATATGTATCCGAACCGCTTTTGGCAAATAAAAAAGTTTGGATTTATCAATAAAATGGCTTAAATAAG
>CAJOQR010000023.1 GCA_905236965.1 uncultured Acholeplasmatales bacterium
AAAAATGTTAGTAGCTTACTAACATTTTTATTTTATATAAATATTTTTTATGCTAAACTATAAATAGTTTAGTATAAATATTTTAATCAATAAAATATTTATTAGACATCGATTTTGTCTATTTATATGATATTATTTAATAAGAGGTGCTGATAAATGATATTTAATGATTGGATTAAAAATGAAAATAAAAAAATTATAATATCAAATTCAAATGATTTTACAAATAAAATTATTAAAAATTATTGTGTAGGTTTTAATACATATATTAAAAATTATAAAGTATTAACAATTGAAAATATATTAACAAATTTATTGATTTTTTCTAAATCAAAAACAATTGAAAATTTTATAATCATAAATGATAATATCGCATCTACAATTATTGAATATTTATTAAGAAAAAATAAAAATGAATCTGATTATATATATGGATTTATACCTAAAACATCATTAGGTGGAAAGACTTATTATGAAATATATAAAGCAATTAAACAAATAAATTTAGGAAACGTTATAAAGCCAAATGAAAAATATGAAAAATTAATGCAATTAAATTATGATTATAATTCATTTTTAGAAAAATATAATTATTATGATTATTCTAAATTGTTAGATATAGCTGTTGATTTTATTTATAATCATACAAAAGAAGAAATAATTGAATGCTTTGGATTTGGAAATGATTTTATTATTGGTATTTTTGACAATGTAAAATTAAGGTATAAAGAAGCATTATTTTTAGATTTAATACAAAAAAAATTAAATATAAAAATAGATTATTTATCATATATATATGAAGATAATATTGTTGATAATAAATTTATCAAATGCTATGGTTTATATAATGAGGTTGATTTTATTGCTGAAAAAATTATATCAGATAAAATGAATTTATCAGATATCAATATATTTTATTTAGATAATACATATGAAAATTATATTAGAGCTTTATTTGAAAGAAGATGTATTAATTTTAGGTTCGATAAAGCAAATGCTTGTGCTACAAATTTAATACAATTATTTAATGATATAATTTTATTTTATAAAAATGATTTTAATTATAAAAATTTATATAATGTCGTAAAAAATCCAATTTTTACATTTGATAAAATTATTATAGAAAATAATTTAGATAAAGAAAATTATAATAAGCCATTAAAAAGCTTTACAGATATTAATAATGAAAATTTATGCATAGGTATCAATAGATATATTGAATTTGTTAATAATTATAAATGCGAAAAAATAAATAATGATTTATTCGTTAAATATTTTTTAAAGGATTTAATTTTAGCATATAGTGATGAAGAGGTTAATAAATTATATTTAAATATTTATAATTTAATAAAAAAATATACATATATTAATAATGAATATATTTCTTTAAAAGAAAAATTAGATGATCTAATAATAGTTTTTGATATTATGAATTTAGTAAAAGATTCTAAAGAAAATAATTTAGATTATATTTCAAAAACTTTATCTAATTTAACTTTTAGTGAAAAAGAAGATGATAATTCTATAAATATTATAAATTTAAATTCATATAAAGTTTTAGATAGAAAATATAATTTTATTTTAGGATTATCAAGTGGACAAATAAAGAAAAAAGAAGTTGAATCTGCAATATTTTCAGATGAAGAATATAAAAAAATGCTTAATAATAATTATTATATTGAATTAGCAGAAAATATAAATTTAGAATTTAATGATATTTTAAATAAAACCACTAAAACATTATATAAAGGCACAATATATTATCAATATTCTAATTTTGATACAATTGAATTTAAACCAACTTCACCATCAATTTTTTATTTAGATAAATTGAATAAAAATGATGAAATTTATTATACTTATAAAAATTTAAATGATGAATTTATAATTGATAAAAAATCTGTTATAGAAAAAGTTTCATCATACAAAAACATGAATGATTTACATATTGCAAATATAAATAATTTAAATTTTGTTGATGTTTCTGATAAAATATTAGATTTAAATTTAAAGCCTGATGAAGTTATAATAGATGAAACATTAGATGGAAAAATAGAAAAAAAATGGTCATTAAGCGCATCTGGATTAGCTATGCTAGTAACATGCCCTATGTGTTATTGTTATAAATATGTTAAATTTATTCCTGATTTAGATTTTAGAGAGCCTTTAAGCTATGCATGGCTTGATCCTTTAGCTAAAGGAAATTTATTCCATCATACTTTAGAAAATTATTCAAAAGATATTTTTATGAAAAATTTATGCTTTGATGAAAATGTTTTTGATTTATCATATGAAAAGGCAATAAATGATGCAACAAAAGAAATACCATATCCTAATGAAAAAATATTTAAAAAAGAATATGATGCTAATAAATTAATTGCAAAAGAATATATTATTAATTTACATAAATTTTATGATGAAGAAAAATTATTAAATAAATTTTATATAAATATTGGAAATGAATTAAAATTTGGTAATGGATGTAAAACTAAAGCTATAATAAAGGATTGTTATGAAGTTTTAATAAATGATAAAATTTATAAAACAAATTATGAAATATCTTTAAATGGTTCAATTGATAGACTTGATGGATATTTAGATGGTGATGTCCTACATTTATTAATAATTGATTATAAAACATCTAAATTGAAAAATTTAAAGGATGAAATAAAAGAATATACAAAAATACAGCATTATATTTATTCTATAGCTGCTTATAATTATTTTGATTCAGAAAAAGAAGAAATAGAAAAAATCTTTAATCATAAAATTAAATCATGCATTATAGATGATATGGAATATCATTTGCCATTTAGCTTTGAAATTTTAAAATGGAGTGAAGGATTTAATATTAAAAATTATGATAATTTTATTCCATCTAAAAAAGAAGAAATAAAATTACCAAATAAAATAAAAGAAGCATTAGGATTGGTTTCTTTATTTAAAGATGGAATTAACATTGATATTTTATATCAAAAATTATCAAAATATTATCTAGATTATGATATAAAAGATGCAAACAAATATTCAAATTATAAACATATATGTAGATATGAAATAGATTCATATTCTGAAGGGGATGAAGATAATGAATCTGATGAATGAAAATAAATTTAATTCAGAAGAAATTAGAAATTTAATTAAAAATGATATATCAAATTCAGTTTTCATAGAAGCAGGAGCAGGAGCTGGAAAAACAACATCAATAGTTGGAAGAGTTTTAAACCAAATTAAAGCAGGTATAGAACCTAAAAGAATAGTTATAATTACATTTACAAATAAAGCAACAGAAGAAATATTATCAAGGATTAATGAAGCAGTTTATAATGCTTTAAATGAAGAAAAAGATGCAATAAAAAAAGAAATATTAACAAATGCTTTTAATAATTTAGGCTCAATGAATATATCAACAATTCATTCATTTTGTTATACACTTTTATCAGAAAAAAGCTTAAATATAAAGCTTCCTGTCGGTGTTGAATTAGCTGAAGATGATGAATTAGATTTAGAAATGAGAAAAATATTTAATATTTGGATTAAATCATTATCAAAAAATGATTATGATATTTTAGCAAATGATGAAATTTTAAATAAAAATATTGTTGAAAGGATTTATAAATATTTTCTTATGTTTTCATCATCTGAGGTATCAACTTATGAAATATTAAAATTTGAATATAAAAAATTATTAGAATATAAAGAAAAAATATTAAATTATATAGATAAATTAATCGAATATGCAAATGAATTTTCATCTTTAACAGAAAAAGATTTTTTAAGTGTAATTAAAGCTGATGGTAAAACAATTATTGATTTAAAAGATGATTTTATGGCTATTGATTTTAATAAATTCATGAATTACGAGATTGATGAGGCAAAAGATATAATTTCAAATATTAATTCAAAAATTAAAAATGCTTTATTAACAACAAGATTAAAAAAACAAGAAATAAAGGATTATTTGAATGAATTTAATGATTCTTTAATAGAATTATATGAAGATTTAAAAGATGATATAGATTATATAAAAGAGACAATTTATGTAATAAGTGAACAAAATAAAATAATTTATGCTTATAAAGCATATGAATTTTATAAAGAAAAAAGACAAAGAATTAAAATATCAAAGGATGAATTATTATATTTAACTGATCAAATTATTAAAGATAGAGATGCTAGATTATATTTTGCATCTAAATATGATTGTATTTATGTTGATGAATTTCAAGATACAGATCAAATTCAAGCTGATTTAATTTGGAACTTAACATCTGAGATTGATGATATACACAAAAATTTAGGCAAAGAATATGGTTCTTTAGTTGTTGTAGGAGATCCTAAACAATCAATTTATCGTTTTAGAGGTGCTGATCCTTCTGTTTTTTTCAAAATAAAAGATGAATATATTAATAAAAAATCTGTTATTTATTCTTTAAATTATAATTTTAGATCAAATAATTTGATATTAGATTATATTAACAAAGAATTTGAAAAGAAAGATATAGAAAGCTCATCATCAAATTATAGTCCAATGCTTTATAATGATAATCATATCGTCCCAAAACCTATATCAGATAAATGTATAGCAGGAGTTTTTAAATTAAATTCAGATCCTAATTTAAAAGAAGAAGAAGCTATAGCTTTATTAATTAGAAATTTAATAGATAATAAATATTTAATTCCTAAATTTGATAGAACAAAAAAAATATATGAATGGTCATTAATTGATTATAATGACTTTTTAGTTTTGTTCCATCAATTTAATAATTCTAATAGATTTTTAGATGCATTTAAAAAATATAACATTCCTGTATCAGTTGCAGGAAGAGTTGATTTTAAAAATGAGCATGGATTAAAAGTATTTAGAAGATTATATAGAGGAATTGTAACACCAAATGATAAAATAGCTAAAATGGGGGCTATAGAAGCACTTAGAATGAATAATTATGATAAATCATTTATAAATGAAGATGATGCATTTAATTTTTATAATGATTTATTTAATAATATTTTAAATGAAACTAAAGAATTATCAGGATATGCTAAGGCATTATATTTAAAAGAGCATTTAGAATATATATTAGGTGATAATGATTCATATCAATCAATATATGTTAAATTAACTCAAGCAATAGAAAATGCTTTAGCAAATAGTATATCTAATGCTATTTCATTAGCTGATTATTTTGATAAATATTTTGAATCTGATATTAAAGAAGAATTAATATTAGATAATTCAATATCTACAATAAGATTTATGAATGCTCATAAATCTAAGGGATTAGAAGCAAATATAGTAATTTGGGCTGATAATGGTACAGTTTGTAATAAAAAAACAGATATTTTTAAAGATGGAAATAAATATTATTTTGGAATTAAATTAGATAAAGAATTAAGAAAAAAAGCCGAATTAGAAGAGATGCGAGAATATGCTAGATTAGAATATGTTGCATCAACAAGAGCAATGAATGTTTTAATTTTTTCAAATTATATAGAAGATGAAAAATTATTTAAAAGAACAAATTATGATTATCATTTAAATGATTTAAAGGATTATCAAATTGGTGTTTTACCTAATGATGAAGTTATAATATCTAAGCAATTAAAAAATGTATTTTATGATGCATATGATAAAAAAATTGATTATGAAATTTCTCCTTCAATAATTCATATGAGTCCAAGTAAATATGAAATTCATGAAGAAAGAAAAAAAATTATTAATTCATTTGATCGTCCCTTTGGTAATGTATTAGGAACAATTATGCATAGGGCATTAGAATTATTAATTTTAAGAAGAAAAAATAATAATTTAAAAGAATATGATATAGATTTAAATCAAATTGCTAAAAATACTATATTAGAATCTTCATCTGAATTTAATATTAGAAAGGATTATGATAAATATTATAAATTTATAATATCTGTTTTAAAAAACACATTAAAATATTATCAAGATATAAATTTATTAGATAATGCTATTTTTGTAGAACCAGAATATTCATATTCATTATATGATGATAGTGGAATTGATGAATTTAAAATAAATAAAGATTTATCTAATGATATTTATTTAACAGGTACAATGGATTTATTTATAAAATATGAAAATAAAATATTAATTATAGATTATAAATCAGATTTTATTGGTTATGAAAATGATGAACAATTTATTGATATATTAAAAAAAGAATATCAAAATCAATTATATGTTTACAGAAAATCAGCTGAAATTATGTTTGATATTAAAGATATAGAAACTAAAATAATATATTATAAAAATTATGATTCAAGCTCATTATCTATTACACCTGTTGAGGTAGAAATTAAATAATTTTAACTAAAATTTAGTTAAAATCCATAATTTAACACACTTTTAATATTTTTGTATTATTTTTATTAATTATAATAATGCATAGTTAGGAAGTGGAATTTATGAAGAAAATAAAATTTGTATTTGTTTTTGGTTTAACATTTTTAATTATTTTACTGTCTAGTTGTGAAATAATTAATATTAATGATTTAATAAATTATGATAAAACTGATGTATTAACTAATTCAATAAATGAATCAGATGATTCAATAGATTATATAGAAAATAAATCTAATAGTGAGATTATAGATGATTCATCTTTATCGGCTGTTGCTTTAAGCTTATATGAATATGAAAATGATTATAAAAACTTATATGGTTATAATGCACTTTCACTAGATGAAAAATATGGTGATTTTATGCAAAATGTCTATGAATCATTTTATATTGATGCTCATAATTTTTTAGCAAGTGAAGATGATTATGAAGTATATGAAGAAGATGATTTTAAGTATATTATAATTGGTGAATATGAATATAAAAATTTAAAATATACAGATATTATTGCATCTGCGTGGATAACTTTTATAGAAGAAAATCCTCTTTATTATTTTACATATACAGCCTATAAAGTTAAAATAAATGAAACAGATAATACATATTCATTTTTGTTTTTAGGTGGAGCTGATTATGCTAATGCTTTAGATAGATATGAGGCTAATACTTTTTTATTAGAATTGTTAGAAGATTTTAAAAATGAATATGATTTGCTAGAATCTAAAGATGATTATTCTATATCTAAAATGATTCATGATTATATTTGTAATAAAATTTCTTATGCATATGATGAATCAGGCTCTGCTAGTGAAGAATGTTTTGCTCATAATGTTTTAGGACTTACAAAGGGTGAAGGGGTTTGTGAATGCTATGCAGAATCTTATTTATTGCTTAGTTATTTAACTAATTTAAATGCTTTAATTGTTATAGGAAATAGTAATGGCGGAGGTCATGTTTGGAATTATGTTATGATAGATAATATATGGTATGGCGTTGATGCAACGTGGGATGATGGTGATAAGGTATCATATGATTATTTTTTGGTTTCATCAAAAATAATGAATAAATCACATAATGCTAATAAGTCAACATCATATGGCATTAATTATCAAGTTGATTTACCTATTTTATCAACAACAAGCTATGATAAAACTTTAGATAATGATGCTAAAGATTATAATAATTTATATCCATCAATTACTCCTTTTAGAAGAATTCCATCACATAGATAATATTTTTATAATTGAGGTTTTATTATCTTTGTGTTAAAATTAACATAAATTTATGCAAATATGAGGAAATAAATATGTCAGTAGAAATTAATATTGAACAATTTGAAAAAAAAGCAAAGCTTTCAAATAAAAGAAATATAGAAAGAAGCTATACATCTATAGCATGTCATCCTGAGGAATATTTAACATATAAGCCTATTGGAATGACTGATAAATTTTTATTAGAAATTACTTGTGATAAAGAAGATGTTTTAGAATTACAATCTTTTTTAGGAAAAAGAGGTTATCAAGTAATTGGTTCTGAAAAAACATTTTTTATGGAAAGAGAAATAGAAGATTTTCATAAATATAAAAATTATTTAAAACCAGAAGCTATTTTAGCTTATGAGCAAGAAGAAGAAAAGTTAAATAATTATTTAAATGATTATCATGATTATAAGGATGCGCCAACAGAAAATGATGTTATTTTCTATTTATATCCATATAAAGAAAATATTGAAACATTATATGAATTTATTTTAAATGAAAAAGATCAATTATTTACATATGCTAAGCAAAAGGATATTACAATTTTAATGGGAATTGCATCTTTTACACAAACTGTTTCTGGATTTATTGGTTTTAATTTTTTAGATTATAATGAAAATAAAGAAGAAATAACAATAGATTTTGCATATAATTTTGTTGTAAATATTGATTTTTCTGAGCCATTAAATATTTATGCAACCGCATTAGTTTTATCTGGTTTAACAAATGATAGACAAGATTTAACAGATATGAATTATCATATTATTGCAAAAGAATATTAAAAAAACCTTAAGCTTATCCATTCATTTAGGATTTGCTTAAGGCTTTTTTTTATTTAATTATTCCCCCAGATTCAGGTATTAAATCGTAATATGAATATTCTAAAACCTGTGTTGTTGTTTTTGAATAAGCATCTACATATGATAAATATAAATAAATTGTTGGTGAATCTACAGTAATTGGAATTGGGAATGTATTAACCTTTGCAGGGAAATCTATTTGGTTTGAAATTGTAAATGTTTTGTAATAAGATGGAGAAGAAGATTTTGCATTTTCCTCATCAGCACAAAATTCTAAAGTTTTTGGAGCTGCAGAAGAAGGATATTTAATAAATCCAACCCATGGAGCTGCCATACATAAAGATACTTTAACCTCACCATTTTTAATTGAAGGTGTATTTTCATTTTTATATATAGATATTTTATATATAGCTTGTCTTGTTGTTGAAGTATTTGGTTCATCTTCTATATATGATGTACATTTTAAATTAATTCCAAATGTTGTAAATTTAGAAGCTTTCATTTTATAATCGATACTTAAAAATGTATCATCTGTATAATTTGTAATTTCTCCATTTGAAATTGATTGTGTAACAAATGGTTCATATTTGGATTTTGCTGATGCTTTTACATAGCTTGTAATAGTTGATATTATAAATGCAACTATAAAAAATAAAACTATCGCAAATAAAAATGTAAATATATTTCTTCCGAATGGAAGTTTCTTTTGTTTTTTTTCATTATTTTCTTTCATATTTAAAAACCTCATTTGTTTTATTATAACAAAACTAATTATAAAAATCATTATTAAAATTAAATTTTTAATGCCTATCCTATAAATTATATTTATAGAAATTGGTTTTTATAATTGACTATAAACATTAAAAAAAGTATAATAATTTTGATAGGTTTTATTATTTGATAGAATTTATAACAATAATATTAAGGAGGCAATTATGCACACATTTATATACGCCATAACGACTGGCGTTTGGATTGCCCTTATTATTTTGGTTTTAATAATTGGCGCTTGTGGTGGCGTTTTAATTGGCTACACAACTCGTCTTAAAAAATCTGAAAAAACAATTAAATCTGCAAAATTAGAAGCTGAAAAAATTGTTAATCAAGCAAATGAAGAAGCTAATTTAAGAAAAAAAGAACTTCTTAATGATGCAAAAGAAGAAATTGCTTTATTAAAACAACAAGCTGATCAAGATGTTAAAGATAGAAAAAGTGTTGTTGTTGAATTGGAAAATAAATTAAATCAACGCGAAGATATGCTAGATAGAAGAAGTTCTAATTTAGATCATCGTGAAGATATTTTAAGTACAAGAGAAAGTAAGCTTGATGAAAAGAAAAATGAATTAGAACAACAAAATATTAAGGTTGAAGCTATTTTAAAAAAGCAAGAACAAAAATTAATTGAAATTAGTAATTTAACAAAAGAAGAAGCTAAAAAAATTATTATGGATAATGTAAAAGAATCTATGAAAATTGAAATGGCTTCATATATTAATGATGAAGAAGCTAAAGCTCGTGATATTGCAGCAGCAAAAGCTAGAGATATTTTAGCATTAGCTATTCAAAAATATGCTGGAGATACTATTTCTGAAACTACTGTTTCAACTGTTTCATTACCTGCTGAGGAAATGAAAGGAAGAATAATTGGTAGAGAAGGAAGAAATATAAGAACAATTGAATCATTAACTGGTGTTGATTTAATTATTGATGATACTCCAGAAGCTATTGTACTTTCTGGTTTTGACCCTGTTAGAAGAGAAATTGCTAAAAGATCATTAGAGATTTTAGTTTCTGATGGTAGAATTCATCCTGCTAGAATAGAAGCTGTTGTAGAAAGATGTAGACAAGAAGTTGAAATGTCTATTAGAGAAATGGGTGAGGATGCTGTATTTAAAACTGGTATTGGAAAAGTTCATCCTGATTTAATTAAATTATTAGGAAGATTATATTTCCGTACAAGTTATGGTCAAAATGTATTAGACCATTCAATAGAAACAGCTATGTTAGCTGGTAAATTAGCAGCTGAAATTGGTGAAAATGAAATATTAGCTAGACGTGCTGGTTTATTTCATGATATAGGTAAAGCAGTAGATCATGAGATTGAAGGATCTCATGTTGAAATTGGTGTAGAAATAGCTAATAAATATCATGAGCCAAAAGAAGTTGTTGATGCAATTGCATCTCATCATGAGGATGTACCACCAAAAAGCGTAATAGCTGTTTTAGTTGCAGCTGCTGATGCTTTATCATCAGCAAGACCTGGTGCAAGATCAGATTCTTTAGAAAATTATACAAAGAGACTTGAAAATTTAGAAGCTATTTCTAATAGTATTAAAGGTGTTCAATCTTCTTATGCAGTTCAAGCAGGAAGAGAAGTTAGAGTTATTGTTAATCCTGAAGAGGTTGATGATATATCTACATTTTCTATCGCAAGACAAATTAAAGAAGAAATTGAAAATAAGCTTTCATATCCTGGTACTATTAAAGTTACAGTTGTTAGAGAAACAAGAGCTGTTGAGGTAGCAAAATAAAATTTAAAGAGTGATTTATTTCACTCTTTTTAAATCTTAGGGGTTTTTTATGAAAATACTATATTTAGGAGATATTGTTGGTGAAAATACATTAGATGTTTTACCTTATGCAATAGAAGATATAAAAAAAGAATATAAAATTAATATGGTATTAGCTAATGCTGAAAATGTTACTCAAGGTAAAGGATTATCCTTAAAGCATTATAAGCAATTAAAAAATTTGGGCATTACAGCTATGAGTATGGGAAATCATACTTTTTCTAAATCAGAAATAAAAGAATATATTAATGATTCATCTATTGTTAGACCTGCAAATATTAATACAAATTATGGCAAAGGATATATGATTATTAATTATAATGGTAAAAAAATAGCTTTAATAAATTTGATGGGAAGAGTATTTATTAATCAACCACTTGATTGTCCTTTTAAAACTATGGATAATTTATTAAATGAGGTAAAAGCTGATTATATAATTGTTGATTTTCATGGAGAAGCAACAAGTGAAAAAAAGGCATTTTTTTACGATTTTGCGGGGAAAGTTGATGCTATAGTTGGAACACATACTCATGTTCAAACATCTGATGAGGAAGTATATAAAAACACATGCTATATAACAGATTTAGGGATGTGTGGCGTAAAAGAATCTATCTTAGGTGATGATAAAGATATGATAATTGATCGTTTTAGAAGTGGTGTTTTTGATAAATTGAAAGTAGCAAGTGGCAAAGAATATATTATTAATGGCGTTATATTAGATTTTAATGATGTTAATAATATTATAAGAATTAATCTTAAATATAAATTATAATGAGGTATCTATGGCTAAATTAGATAAAGATATTGAACAAATATTCTTACCATCTTTAAAGACTGCAAGAATGAGAAAAAATCTTCCAACTGAAATAATTAATTTTGAAGTTGATGATGAATATAAAAATTTAGGAATTGGTAAAACATATTATATATATACATATGGATGTCAAGGTAATATGGCTGATTCAGAAATTATGGCTGGTATATTAGAAAAAATTGGTTATACATATTCTAAAGATCCAATTAATGCTGATGTTGTTTTATTAAATACATGTGCTGTAAGAGAAAATGCTGAACAGAGAATTTGGGGCGTTTTAGGTCAATTAAAAGGAAGAAAAAGGACACATCCTGATATGATAATTGGTATTTGTGGTTGTATGCCTCAAGAAGAAAAAGCTACAAATAAATTAATTAATTCATATGAATTTGTAGATATTATTTTTGGCACTCATAATAGAGACCATCTTCCTAAATTAATTAAAATGGCATATGATACAAAAGAAACTGTTGTTGAAGTATTATCTAATGAAGGATGTATATTAGAAAATACGCCTAAAATAAGAGAATCTGAATTTAAAGCTTGGGTACATATAATGTATGGATGTGATGAATTCTGTACATATTGTATAGTTCCTTATACAAGAGGAAAAGAGCGTTCAAGAAAAAAAGAAGATATTTTAAATGAAATAAAAGAATTAAAAGAAAAAGGCTATAAAGAAATTACTTTATTAGGTCAAAATGTAAATGCCTATGGCAAGGATTTAGATAATGGAAAATATACTTTTGGAGATTTATTAATTGATATTGATAAAATAGGTATAAATAGGGTTAGATTTACATCACCTCATCCAAGAGATATGGATGAAAAAGCAATGCAAGCTATGGCAAATTGTAAATCTATAATGCCACATTTACATTTCCCAGTTCAATCTGGAAATGATAGAGTTTTAAAAATAATGAATAGAAAATATACTAGAAAAGAATATTTAGATAAAGTAAATAGGCTTTATGAATTAATTCCTAATATTTCTATAACAACTGATATTATTGTTGGCTTTCCAGGAGAGACTTATGAAGAATTTAAAGATACTATCTCTTTAGTAAAAGAAGCTCGTTTTGAAGGGGCATATACTTTTATTTATTCAAAAAGAGAAGGAACTCCTGCCGCAGTAATGGATGATCCTATTTCAATAGAAGAAAAGCATTTATGGTTTGATGAATTATGTAAAGCAACAAATGAAGGCTATTTAAAAGGACATGAAAGATTTGTAGGCGAAATAGTTGAGGTTTTAGTTGAAGGACCAGCTAAATCTGGAAATAATATGATGTCTGGTTATACGCCAAATAATAAATTAACTCATTTTGAGTCAACTGATAATTCTTTAATAGGTAAATTTGTTAATGTTAAAATTACAAAAGCGAATACATGGTTTATGATAGGTGATTTAGTTGAATAATATTGATGAATTAAAAAATTATTTTTTAAGTTTAGAAGAAGTTAAAAGATTTAAAGAATTAGAAAATTATATTTTAAATAATAAGAAAATAAAGGATTCATTTGAATCCTTAAAAGAAAAACAAAAACAATTAGTAAATGCTAAAGAATTTAATCAAAAAGTGCAATATAAAATCTATGAAGAAGAATATTTAAAACAAAAAGAAGAATTATTAGATATGCCTTTTGTTGAAGAATATTTAGAATTAGTAGATATAATTAATTCAAAATTAGAAGAATTAAGCTTTGAATTAGAAAATAAATTAAATAAAATAATAAATAATTAAGGGCCTTTTGAAAGGCCCTTTAATTTTTAATTTCCAATTGTTGCAATATCTGAGACATCCTGATGAGCTTCATTTTTATATGTTGCTTTTAATATGATAGGTGCAGCAAAAGATGTTATTAAAATTAAAACTAAAATAAATGGTTGAATGGATGCTGATATAATTCCTGCATCTATTCCTTTTTGAGCAGATATTAAGCATACCTCAGCTCTAACCATCATACCAACACCACATCTTATAGAATCTTTAAAAGAATATTTTGTGATTTTAGCACCAATTCCACAGCCTAATAATTTTCCAGCAATTCCTGCTAAAATGAATAATAATCCAAAAGCAATAAATGATGGATCAATGCTTGAAAAAGAAGAAATAGATGTTAATCCAACTTTAGCAAAGAAAACAGGAGTAAAAATTAAATAAGAAGTAGTATCAGCTCTTTTTTCAATATAGCCTGAATCTTTTGTTCCAGATAAAAATATTCCTGCAAAAAATGCACCTGTTATATCTGCAATTCCAAACCACGCCTCAGCTGCATATGCATAAAAAAATGCAAAAGCTAAAGCGAATATAGGTAATCTTCTATGATGGTCATATCTATTTGATAATTTTTTAAATATTATTCTAATTAAAATTCCAAATGCTATTGCGAAAACAAAAAATAATGCAGTTTTACCTAAAACAATACCTATTTGTTTTCCAATTTCTGATGTATTTCCATTAGCTAAAGCGCCATCTAAAGAAATTATAACAGATAAAATTATAACACCAATTATATCATCTAATATAGCAGCAGATACAATTGCTGTACCAATTGGAGTTTTTAATCTTCCTAATTCTTTTAAGGATGCAACTGTAACAGATACTGATGTTGCAGTTAAAATTATTCCATAAAATAAATTTCTAAATAAAATTTTTGGATCACTTAAATCCCCTGATAAAATTAAAGAAACAACAAAGCCTAACCCTAATGGAATTAAAACACCTAATATAGTTATTACTAAGGCCGAACCGCCTGTTTCTTTTACTTGTTTTATATCTGTTTCAAGTCCAGCTGAAAACATTATTAAAACGACTCCAATTTCTGCTAAAAATGATATACCTATTTTTGCATCATTTGAAATTAGATTTTGATTTGGTATTAATGTAATAAGACCTAAAATTATTCCTGTAAATAATAATCCTATTACTTGAGGTAATCCTATTTTTCTACATCCAATTGAAAGTAGTTTAGATAAAACTAAAATTAAAGCTAAAGAAAATAATATTTGATAAAAACTTAAATTATCCATATTAAGTCCCCCTTAACAAAAAAGATTTTATCACTTTAATATAACTTTGTTAATATTATTTTTAAAAATATAATTTTTTTTAATAATTGAAAGTGTTTTAGTAATAATAAAAGATAAAAATATTGTGCTATTTTTTCCTAGAAATTATTAATAATAGTTTTATAATATCTTTGGAAAGAGATGATTTGATGGAAAACAAACAAATTATAAGAAGAAAAAATATTTTAAGTGGTAATTTATGGAAAACTGTTTTAGTTATTATTGCACCACTTGCTTTATATCAATTATTTAATAGCTTTTATTCTTTAATTGATGCAGCAATATGTGCTCAAATATCAACAGGCGCTCAAACTAAAGTTGTAGCGATAAATCAAATAAAATCAACTATTTCTGCGTTTGGTGCTGGTCTTGCTGCTGGAGGTGCTGTATTAGTTTCTAGAAAATATGGTGCTGGTGATGTAAAGGATGCTAGATATACAGCATCAAATATGATTTTTATGGCTTTAATATTAAGCGCAATTTTATGTCTTATTATGATTCCATTAGCATATCCTATTTTATTAATATGTGCTGTTCCTAATGCTGATTCATCTGAAGTTATTTTATATTTTAGCTTACAGCTTGTTGAATTAGTATTTGTTTCTATTAATAATTGCTTTATAGGCTTAGAAAAGGTTAAAGGAAATTCTAAAAATATAATGTTTTTGAATTTATTAGTTTTGGTAATTAAAATTTCATTGACATGCTTGTTTGTTTTTGGATTAGATTTAAAAAATATTATTTTTGTTGAAGTTGCAACAATTATAGCTCAAGCTTTATTAACATTTATTGGCTTATATATAATGTTTAATAAGAAAAATATTTTACATGCTGATATTAAAATGCTTTTGCCTAAAAAAGCATATGTCTTACCAATTCTAAAATTATCTATTCCTATCTTTTTAGGTAAATTTGTTATGAGTTTAGGAAAAGTTATAGTAAATTCAATGTGTGGTCATTTTTGGAATGATTATACATCAGATGTAGTAATAGGAAGCTTAATTGTTGGTACATTAGGTGTTTCTAATAATATATGTGGACTTATTACATCTCCTACTAATTCATTTGAAGAAGGAGAATCTACAATTGTTTCTCAAAATTTAGGAAACGGAAATATGAAAAGAGCCATTAAAGCCTTTATAATAACTTTAATATATGTATCTATAGTTTCTTTTTTAGGATATATTTTAATGAGATTTATATTTATAAATCAATTGATAGAATTATTCTCAAGCCCTGATGAGGATGCTGAAATATATAAATCAATGGTAAAGCAAATATTTGTTTGGGATAGTTTATCTATTCCATCATTGGGAATTGCAGCTGCAGTTTTAGGATTATTGTATGGATATGGTCAAACTAAATTATCAACTATTTTAAATTTAAGTAGAATTGGTTCTAGAATAATTATTTTATTAATATGCCATTATTCAGCACCAGATATGAGTCCTACTTTATGTGCAGGCTTATCTATGGGTATATCTAATACAGTTATATTATTGATTTCAGTTTTATTTTTAGTTGGATTCTTATTAAAAATAAAGAAAAATGGATATATGGGAATGCATTTTTCAGATCCAGAGCCAGATGTTTCTGAATTGAAATTTGAATAATAAAAGAGGCAATAATTGCCTCTTTTTTAATTAGTTGATATTTCCATAAATATTGGAATTACAATTGGTTTTCTATCTGTTTTTTGATAAATGACTTCTTCTAATTTATCAGCTAAATCTTTTTTTAGAATTTCAAGATTTATAATTTTTGTTTTAGCCATTTCTTCATTAACAAATTGTTTTGCAAAATCAACAAAATATTTAGTTAATTCTTCAGAATCTTTCATATAAATAAAGCCACGTGATACAACTTGAGGTTCTAAAAGAAGAGCCTTATTTTTAGTATCGATTGTCATAACTAAAGAAAACATTCCATCATCAGATAAAGCTTTTCTTTCTCTTATGATTGTTCCTGAAACATCACCAATTGATGTTCCATCTATATAAACATCACCAGCTGATGGTATATGACCTGCAATACGACCTTGTTGTTGTTCATTAAATGCAACAACATCACCATTTTCTAATATAAATATATTATTAGGATCAACACCAGTTTCTATTGCTAAATCCTTATGAACCCTTTGCATACGATATTCACCATGAACAGGTAAAAAATATTTTGGCTTTATTAATGATAACATCAACATTAATTCTTTTTTAGCTGCGTGTCCTGTTGTATGTGTATCTATTATAGGTGAATTAACAATTACATTTGCTCCATGCTTAAACAATTGATTTATTGTTTTATTAACACTTTCTTGATTTCCTGGAATAGGAGAAGAAGAGAATATAATTGTATCACTAGGCATTAATTTAATATGTCTATGTGATCCATTTGCAACTCTTGATAATGCTGCTAAAGGTTCACCTTGTGAACCTGTACATAAAAGACATAATTCATTTGGCTTATATAAATCAATTTCTGTACCATCAATAATAGTTCCTTTTGGGGCTTTTATATAACCAACCTGCTGTCCAACTAAAATTGTTTTTTCCATTGAACGACCAAAAATTGCAATATGTCTATTATTTTCAACACAGGCCTCAATTATTTGTTGGACTCTATACATATTTGATGCAAAGGTAGCAACTATTATTCTATCTTCAGTTTTAGCAAATAATTCTTTAATTGATGCCCCAATTTTTCTTTCTGATTCAGAATATCCTTCTCTTAAAGCATTAGTTGAATCTGAAAGCATACATAATACACCTTGCTCACCAAGCTTTGCCAACTTTTCAAATTCAACACCAGGACCAACAGGAGTTAGATCTATTTTAAAATCTCCTGTATGGAAAATAGTTCCAATATCTGTTTTAAATACAATTCCAAATGAATCAGGAATTGAATGTGTTAATCTTATAAATGAAACCTCAACACCTGGAAAATTATATTTAAAGTGAGCTTTAAATTCTATAATAGTAGTACTAGATAAAAGTTCTGGATAATCTTCAAGCTTATTTTCTATTAAATCAACAGTAACACCAGCAGCATAAATAGCAGGTATTTTTACTTGCTTTAATAAAAAAGGTATGCCACCAATATGATCTTCATGTCCATGTGTTATAAAAAGGCCTTCAATACGATGTTCATTTTCTTTTAAATATGTAAAATCAGGGATTACATAATCAACACCAAGTAAGTGCTCATCTGGAAATAATACGCCTGCATCAATTATATATAATCTTTCTAAATAATCGATACAATACATATTTTTACCAACTTCGCCTAGTCCGCCTAAGGCAAAAATGCCGATTTCTCCCCTACCTTTTATCTTATCCATTATATTCATCCTTTCATAATTGAATAATTATTAAGTATATTATAAACCATATTGAAAATATTTTCAAAGCGTGTTATACGTTTTCATAAATAAAAATATAATTTAAAAGCTTTTTCGTTTCTTGCGTGAGATTTATTATTATGATATAATAATTTTCGATTTTATACGGGGTGATTAATCTATGAAAGCAAGTAAAATGCTAATTTCAACTTTAAAAGAAGCACCAAGTGAAGCAAAGATTCCTTCACATATTTTATTGTTACGTGCTGGTTTAATAAAAAATGAAGTTGCAGGTGTTTATAATTATTTACCATTGGGGTTAAAGGTTTTAGACAAAGTAGAAAAAATTGTAAGAGAAGAAATGGATGAATCAGGAGCATTAGAAATTAGATGTTCTGCTTTACAACCAAAAGAATTGTGGGTTGAATCTGGAAGATGGCAAAAATATGGTCCAGAATTAATTAGATTAAAAGATAGACATGAAAGAGAATTTTGCTTAGGACCTACACATGAAGAAATTTTTACATCAATGGTTAGAGATTTAGTAAAATCTAGTAAATCTCTACCTTTAAATATTTATCAAATTCAAACAAAATATAGAGATGAATTAAGACCAAGGTTTGGTCTTATGAGATCAAGAGAATTTATCATGAAGGATGCATATTCTTTTGATAAAGATGAAAATGGTTTAGAAAAATCATATCAACAAATGTATGATACTTATACAAAAATATTTAAAAGATGTCATTTAAATTTTAGAGCAGTTTTAGCTGATACAGGAAATATTGGTGGTAATGGATCCCATCAATTTATGGCTTTATCTGATGTTGGAGAATCTTTAATTGCATATTGTGAATGTGGTTATGCTGCTGATGTTGAAAAAGCTACATCTAAATTAGATGGCTATGTTGGTGGCGATATAAAAGATATTGAAAAAGTTTACACTCCAAATCATATGACAATTATAGATTTAGAACAAGAAGAAGGCTTTTTGCCTAAGGATATGTCTAAAACAATGGTATATCATGATTTTTTAAATGAAAAATATATTATTGCAATGGTAAGAGCTGATAGAGAAGTTAATGTAATTAAATTAGTTAACGAGTCTAATTCAAATGAAAATTATTTAAGATTAGCAACTGATGAAGAAATTATGAATTTAGGCTTAGTTAAAGGATTTATTGGACCTGTTAATTTAAAAAGAGATGATATTGATATTTATGTTGATTATGAGCTTGAAAATCATAATGGCTTTTTAGTTGGTGCTAATGAATTAAATTATCATTTAAAAAATGTAAAATATGGTAGAGATTTTAATGGTATTTTATGTGATTTAAGAACAGTTAATGAAAATGATTTATGCCCTTGTTGTGGTAAGCCTTTAAAAATTGAAAGAGGAATTGAAGTAGGACAAATTTTTAAATTACAAACAAAATATTCAGATCCAATGAATTGCATTTATGTTGATGAATTT
Source organism: uncultured Acholeplasmatales bacterium (assembly GCA_905236965.1). Classification (GTDB taxonomy): domain Bacteria; phylum Bacillota_I; class Bacilli_A; order Acholeplasmatales; family Anaeroplasmataceae; genus Anaeroplasma. The sequence continues at coordinate 19,695 of CAJOQR010000023.1, forward strand.
GGTAAAAATAAGCCTATGGTAATGGGATGTTATGGAATAGGTATAACTAGAACATTACAATCTATTGTAGAACAATATCATGATGATGCTGGTATTAAATGGCCTTTAAATGTTGCCCCATACCATGCAGTAATAGTACCTGTTAATTATAAAGATGATTCACAAAGAAAGCTTGCAGAAACATTATATGAAGCATTAAAGGCTAATGGTGTTGAAGCAATATTTGATGATAGGGATGAAAGACCTGGATTTAAATTTAAGGATTGGGAATTAATTGGTATTCCATTTATGATTATTTGTGGTAAAAGATCAGAAGAAGGAATTGTGGAATTTAAAACAAGACAAACCTTAGAAAAAGAAGAATTAACAATTTCAGATGCATTAAATAGAATTTTAGATGCATTAGAAGAAGAAAAAAAATATAATGATTCAATTTAAAAAACTCCAAATTTGGAGTTTTTTTATTGGAAACAAATATATAATGATTTATAATAAAAGTAATAAATAACTTTAAAAAAGGAGAATTATATGAATGATGAAATAATAAAAAGATTAAAAGATGAAATTAATAATTCTAAAAAAATTGTTATTTTTTCAGGTGCTGGTCTATCAACAAATTCAGGAATTCCAGATTTTAGATCTGCTGATGGACTATATAATAAAAAAACAGGCTATAAAGTTGCACCTGAAGAAATAATATCTCATTCATTTTTTTTAAAGGATCCAAAAACATTTTATGAATTTTATTTTTCTAAAATGGTATATTTAGATGCTTTACCAAATGATGCTCATATATATTTTAAAGAATTAGAAAAAAATCATGATATAACTATTGTAACTCAAAATATAGATAATCTTCATCAAATGGCTAAATCTGAAAATGTAATAGAATTACATGGAAGTATTATGAGAAATTATTGTATGAAATGTAATAAATTTTACGATTTAAAGCAAATTTATAATAAAAATTATAAAGTTCCATATTGTGAATGCGGAGGAATTATAAAACCAGATGTAGTTTTATATGAAGAGCAATTAAATACAAATGCCATAAATAAAGCTATTGAAAGTATATCTAATGCTGACATGCTTATTGTTGTTGGAACATCTTTAACTGTTTATCCTGCAGCAAGCTTTATTCAATATTATAATAAAGATAAATTAGTATTAATAAATAAATCTAAAACACCTTATGATCATATAGCTAATATAGTAATTAATGATGATATTAAAGAGGTTGTAAATAAATTAAGAGACTAAAATTAGTCTCTTTTTAACAAATATTCAATTGATTCAATAATATGTTTTTTTTGAAAATTAAAATTATTATTTTCAAAATTATTATTTAAATAATAATTATCAATTTTTAATTCATCAAATTTTTCTTTTAATCTTAAAATTTTATGGTTTATACCATCTAATCCACCATTAAATATAAAAATTTTTTTGCCTATTTTCATATTATGATAAATATCATCTAAAATAGGTTCAAAATCACTTTTAGAAAAATCAGGTGAAAATAAAGAAATTCCTTTAAAAATTGATTGGTGATATAAAGAATAAATTGCTTGATTTGCTGCATCATCAAAAGAAATTAAATAAAAATTATCATTTGAGATTCTATAGCGTTGATTTAAAACTTCCTTTAAATCATTTGCTAAATAATTAGAAAAAATTTTTCCTAATTCAGCATCAACAGATGTTGAATCTTTTTTATAATATGGATTTAATTCAGATATTCTCCACTCAGGAATAGAAGGATTATGTAATCCAACAATTATAATATTTAAATTTTCATTATCTATTAAAGAGGGTAAATCAAATTCTTGCTTTAAATTATCTAATGAATGAAAAAAGCGTTCGCCATCTAATAAATAAAAAACAGGATAATTTCTATTAGAATCATTATAATCATTTGGTAAATATACTGAAATATTTAATTTTCTTTTTAATTGATAAGCAGTTATCTTAAAATTTTCTACCACCTTAATCACCTTATAATTATTATAAATTAAATAAAATAAAAAATCATCTTTTTTATATTTTTTGGCACTTAAGTGTTGACAGTGCCAAAAAATGAGTCTATAATGATGTTGTTAAAGTTTAAAGTGGAGGAAAATTTATGAAGGAAACAAAAAAATTTAAAACTGAAACAAAGAAATTATTAGATATGATGATTAATTCCATTTATACACATAAAGAAATATTTTTAAGAGAATTAATTTCAAATGCATCAGATGCAATCGATAAAAGACATTATTTGGCTTTAACAGATACAAATTTATCTGCTGATTATGAAATTTTAGTTGAAGCAAATAAAGATGAAAGAACAATTACTATTACTGATAATGGTATTGGTATGACTCAAAAAGAATTAGAAGAGCATTTAGGAACAATTGCTAAATCTGGTTCAAAAGAATTCTTAGAAAAGGTTTCAAAAGAACAATCTCCTGATGTTGATATTATTGGTCAATTTGGTGTAGGCTTTTATTCAGCATTTATGGTTGCTGAAAAGGTTGATGTTTTAACAAAAGCTGTTAATTCAGACCAAGCATATTTATTTACATCAATGGGCTTAGAATCTTATTCAATTGAAGATGCAACAAAAGATGATTATGGTACTATTATTACACTTCATTTAAGAGAAGATACTGAAGATGAAAAATATTCAGATTATTTAGAAGAATATGAGCTTAAAGATTTAATTAAAAAATATTCAGATTATGTTAGATATCCAATTAAAACATGGGTTACTAAATATGATCCAGTAGAAGATTCTGATGATGCTGATGATAATAAAGAAAAAGAATATAAAGAGCCAAAAACTCATTTAGAACTTGAAACAGTAAATTCTATGCTTCCTATTTGGAAGAAAAATAAAAGTGAAGTAACTGATGAGGAATTAAATAATTTTTATAAAACAAAATTTATGGATTACCAAGATCCAATTACAAATATTTTTGTAAATGTTGAAGGTATGTTAACATATAATGCATTATTATTTGTTCCTAAAAAATCAATGTATGATTTTTATTCAGATAGAAATGAAAGAGGCTTACAATTATATACAAAGGGTATATTTATTTTAGATAGATGTAAAGAATTAATACCTGAATATTTAAGATTTGTTAAAGGTTTAGTTGATTCTGCTGATCTCCCTTTAAATATTTCAAGAGAAATGCTACAAGAAGATAGAGCAATTAAGAAGATTGCTTCAAATGTTGAAAAGAAAATTCTTGCTGAATTTTCTAGAATGTTAAAGAATGATAGAGAAAAATATGAAGAATTCTTTGCTGATTATGGTGTTAATTTAAAATATGGCTTATATGAAGATTATGGTGCTAAAAAAGAACAATTAAAGGATTTAATTATTTTAGATTCATTCAATGAAGAAAAGAAAATTACTTTTGCAGAATATAAAGAAAAAATGCCTGAAGAACAAAAAGTAATTTATTATGCTTGTGGTAAAAATAAAGAAGCAGTTGAAAAAATGCCTGAGATGGATTTAGTTAAGAAAAAAGGATACGATGTATTAATATTAACTGATGATGTTGATGAATTTATGATTCATTCTTTAGATAAATATGATGATTTAGAATTTAAATCTATTAATCAAGGTGATTTAGGCTTAATTGATGAAGAAGAAGCTAAAAAGATTGAACAAATAAAAGAAGAAAAGAAAGATTTATTAGAAAAAATCAAAAATGCATTACCAAATGTTAAAGATGTTGTTTTATCAAAAAGATTATCAGATTCTGCATGCTGTTTAACTGCTGGTGAAGGTATTTCATTTGAAATGGAAAAAGTTTTAAAGCAACAGCATAATGATATTAAAGCTGATAGAGTATTAGAATTAAATCCAAATCATGAAATATTTAATAAATTAGAAAAAGCATATAATGAATCAGAAGAATTAGGAAATAAATATGCTAATTTATTATATAATCAAGCATTATTAATGGCTGGTATTATTCCAGATGACCCTAAAGCATTTTCTAATGATATAGTAGAGTTAATGTTAAAATAATTATAAAATTAAAGCTTATAAAATATTTAAAAATTTTATGAGCTTTTTTAATTTTATTTTTTTAATTCTTATGTTATCATTTAATAGGTGATAAGGTATGAATATTTTAGTAGTAAATGATGATGGAATTGAAGCTGAAGGCATAAAAATTTTAACTGAAAAATTATTAAAATATGGAAATGTTTATGTTTTAGCTCCTGATAAAGAAAGGTCTGCTGCAAGTCATTCTATTAATATAGTATCACCTTTATTAATTGAAGAGGTAAAACCAATCGTAAAAGGATGTAAATGCTATAAAACAGATGGTACTCCTGTTGATTGCGTTAGACTTGCTAATGGTGGTTTAGGATTAGATTTTGATATTGTTTTTTCTGGTATTAATTATGGTTTAAATATAGGAACTGATATTATTTATTCTGGCACTTGTGCTGCTGCAAGAGAAGCTTATATAGAAGGCTTAGCTGCTGTTGCTATTTCTTGTGATAGAAGATTTGATATTGTAAAAGAAGAAATAGATGATATTTTAAATTTAATTTTTAATGATAAATTATATTCAAAGGATTATTATTTAAATATTAATTTTCCTATTCATGATTATCAAAGATCAAAAGGTATTAAATTTACTAAGATGGGCAAAAAAAGATTTAAAACAACATATATGAAAAATGATAAAGGCTTTTATGAAGTTATAAAGGATGAAATTTTATATGATGTTGATTTAGATACTGATGCATATTTATCTTTAAATGGATATACAACTATTACTTTTTTAGATGCAAATTTAAATTATAAAAAATGAGAATGTATAAAATTTTCATTTTTTATTTTTTTATTAAAATAATAAAAAATATGCTATAATTTATAAAAAGAGGGTAGAGTTATGAATTTTGATAATATGTTAGGTTTTGTTAAGGATATTTTAGAAAAAAATAATGCTATTAAGCCAGATAAGCCTAATCAATGCTTTAGAAATAGATATGAGCATTCAAAAAGGGTATATGAATGGGCTAAAAGATTATCTAAAGATTATAATGAATTCGATGAAGATGTTTGCTATACAGCATGTATTTTTCATGATGTTGGTTATGCATATGGAAAAGATGAACATGCACTTAATAGTAAAATAATATTTACAGAATATGCTTTAAATAATAATTTTTCAAAAGAATTTATTGATAAGGTTTCTAAAATAATTGAGGTTCATTCAGATAAAAGCTTATTAAAAGATCCAAATTCTACAAAAGAATTAATTATATTATTAGAATCTGATTTAATGGATGAAGAAGGAGCTATGGGAGTCGTATGGGATTTATTTTCCTTAGGAATGGAGCATCCTGATTCATTTGATGATAGTATTGATACATTATATAAGCATTCTGCTCATATATTAAATCAAGATTATATGGTTACTCCTCTTGCTAAAAAAATATGGGATGAGAAAAAAGAATTAGTAAAAGATTTCATAGAACAGCTTAAAGAAGATTTATTTTATGAAGGAGAATAAATTATGGATTTAAATAATTATAATAAAACTTTTTTCGAAATTATTAATGAAAGATTTTCATGTAGAGAATTTATTAATGAAAGAATAAAAACAGAAGAGGTCGAACAAATCTTAGAAGCTGCAAGATTAGCACCTACAGCTGTTAATTTTCAGCCTCAACGAATATTTGTTGTAGAAAATGATGCTTTATTAGAAAAATTAAAAGAAGCAACAAGATTTACATTTGATGCTAAAACTGTTTTTGTGATTTGTTATGATTCTAATGTTTCATATAAAAGAGGAAATGATGGAAAGGATTTTGGCGATATTGATGCAACTATTGTTGCAACACATATGATGCTTGCAGCACAAGCTTTAAATATTGGAAGCTGCTTTGTGGCATCATTTAAAGAAGATATATTAAAAAATATTTTAAGTATTCCTTCAAATTATAATATTACATGTATTCTTCCTGTAGGTTATCCTAAGGAAATAAAAGATCATAATGATAGAATTGATGTAGGAGATTTTGTTTTTTACAAATAGTAATTAAGATGTATATAAATATTATTGGTGCAGGTTTAAGTGGATGTGAAGCCTGTTATTATTTATCTAAAATGGGGTATAATATTAAGCTTTATGAAATGAGACCAGTTAAAATGACTCCAGCTCATAGAACAGAAAAATTTGCTGAGCTTGTATGTTCTAATTCTTTAAGAAGTGATTCATTAGAAAATGCTTGTGGAATTTTAAAAAAAGAAATGGAAATGTTTGATTCTTTAATAATTAAAGCTGCAAGGAGTCATTCTGTTGAAGCTGGTGGAGCCTTAGCTGTTGATAGAGAAGGCTATTCTAAATATGTTACTGATGTTATAAAAGGTTTATCTAATGTTGAAATTATTAATAAAGAAATAGATGAAATAGATACATCTATTCCAACGATTATTGCAACAGGGCCTTTAACATCAGATTCATTATGTGAAAAAATTAAAAAGCTTTTTGGGCTAGATGATTTTTATTTTTTTGATGCCCAAGCTCCTATTATTTATGCTGATTCTATAAATTATGACAAAGTATATTTAAAATCTAGATATGATAAAGGAGAAGCATCATATTATAATTGTCCTATGACAGAAGAAGAATTTAAAAAATTTTATGATGCTTTAATAAATGCTGAAAGCGTTGATGTAAAGGATTTTGAATTAAAAGTTTTTGAAGGCTGTATGCCTGTTGAAATAATGGCAAAAAGAGGTCCGCAAACATTGACATATGGTCCTATGAAGCCTGTTGGTTTAAGAAAACCTAATGGTGAGATGCCTTATGCTGTTGTTCAATTAAGACAAGATGATGCAGCAAAACAGATGTATAATTTGGTTGGATTTCAAACTCATTTAACATTTCCAGAACAGAAAAGAGTTTTTCAAATGATTCCTGGTCTTGAAAATGCTAGGTTTGCAAAATATGGAAGAATGCATAAAAATACATATATAAATGCCCCTAAAATTTTAAATCCAACATATCAAACAAAACAATATCCTAATATTTTCTTTGCAGGTCAAATATCAGGAGTTGAAGGATATGTTGAATCAGCTGCATCTGGAATTTATGCAGCGATTAATATGGATTTATATTTAAAAGGAAAAGAATTATATATTCTACCTTCTTCAACTGTAATGGGATCTATGAGCCAATATATATGTAATGCATCACCTTTAGGATTCCAACCTATGAATGCTAATTTTGGTATTATGGAAGAATTAGGATTTAAGCATAGTAAAAAAGAAAGAAAATTATTATATGCAAAAAAAGCCTTAGAAACTATGGAAAGGTGCGTTATTGAAATAGATGAAAGAAGAAGATGCAATTAATGAATTTTTGAATTATTTATCATCAATTAAAAATTATTCAGAAAATACAATTAATGCTTATAATTTAGATATTTTAGAATTTAAAGATTTTATTCATAATGAAAAAATGGCTGCTGATTTATTAAAAATAAGAAATAGAAATGTTTGTAAAAATTATATTTCTTATTTATCTAATTATGAATATGATAAAGAAAAGCACTTAAAATATTCAGCAACATCAATAAAAAGAAAAATATCATCTTTAAGCTCTTTTTATAATTATTTAGAAAAAGAAGAATTAGTTGATAAAAATCTATTTTTAGATTTAGAAACACCAAAAAAACCTAAAAGATTACCAAAAATAATTAAAAATACAGAAATAGAAGCAATGCTAGAATCATGTGATTTAGAAAATAAATTAGGATATAGAAATTATTGTATTTTATTAATATTATTTACATCTGGTTTACGTGTTTCAGAGCTTTGTAATTTAGAAATAAAGGATATAGATTTTTTAGATAGAACAATTAAAATTAAAGGAAAAGGGAATAAAGATAGAATCGTAATTTTAAATGAAGATGTTGCCCCTATATTAAAGCATTATATATCAACATTTAGAAATGATATTTTATATAATTCATCTGATTTAGAAAATAGACATGTTTTTTTAAACAAAAATGGTACAACATTAACAAGAGTTGGTGTAAGAAAAATTTTAGATAAAATTGTTGCTGATTCAGGAGATACATTCCATATTTCTCCTCATATGCTAAGGCATAGCTTTGCTACAACACTTTTAAATAATGGAATGGATTTAAGATCTGTACAAGAATTATTAGGACATGAAAATTTATCAACTACTCAAATTTATACTCATGTTAGTTATGAACAAATGCAAAAAGTATATTCAAATTGCTTTCCAAGAAGTCAAAAAACTACTAAAAAATGATTTTTGCTTGATAAGAAATAATAATTTTGATATAATCTTTTTGTTTAAGAAATGGAGATTTTATTAATGAAGAAAAAAATTGCTTTATTATCTATAATAACTATTTTAGCTTTAAGCTCATGTAGTCAAAAAACTGATACAACAAAAAGAAGCGATGATCCAAATACAAATAATAAAACTGCTTTAAAATTATCTGATGTATCAAATGGCATTTTAGTTAAAGAATTAAATGAAGAAGATACTGATTATGTAAGTGCAAAAATCGCAAATAATTATAACGATACTTTATTTTATTTAACAACTTCTATAACAGAACCTTTAAAAAAATATGGTAGTCTAACTAAATCAATAAATGTTTCACCATTAACATTTATATCAAATATTACAGATGATGAAAAAGCAGCTTTATCTAATTATTTTTATGATGAAGAAGGCTTATATTCTAAAGATTATGAGATTTCAAATTTAGATACTTTTAGCAATTGGGAATCTAAAATAGATATTTCTAATATATTAAATGATTTCAATGAAGAAGATGAATATGAAATTTCAGTTATATATATTCCTACTTATGTAACACATTATGCAACAAGCTATACAGCTTTAGAATGTTATGTAATGGTTCCTCTTTATTATCAAATATATAAAGCATCAAATAAATCAGAAATCTTTGATTTAAAGTCTTCTAATTTAACTGATATATTAGAATTTGATGGCGAATTATTAAGCTCAGAAAATGCTATCGCAACTATATAATTAATATTAAAATTAATTTTTAAAATGTATTGCTTTGTTTTATCAAAATAATACATTTTTTTATTTATAAAAAAATTAAATTTATTGTTGACATAATTTAAAATTTAAGTATAATATAGTTAACCTAGCAAAATGATAGGAATAATAGGGAAGGGCAGAACACAAATGAAAAAGATATTAAACTTCTCACATAAAATGAATATGATGATGTGTGACTATATAAAATTTAATATAGTTTTTTTGTGTAATGCTTAATTGATTTTAAATTATATTAAAAAGTAGAACACAAAATCTACTTTTTATTTTTTTTAAGGGGATGATAACTTGAACATAAATTATAAATATAATAATGATTTTATTGATTTTAATGAAGTTAAAAATATTTTATCTTTAGCATTTGAGGGAAGAAAATTTAAAGATGTTGAAAATATTAAAAAAGCTTTTTTAAATAGTAGTCATGTTATATATGCTTTTCTTGATGAAAAGCTAATTGGTTTTGCAAGGGCAATATCTGATTCTAATTGGTCAATTATTTATAATGTTGCTGTAAAGCCTAATTATCAAGGCTATGGAGTTGGAAAGGAATTAGTAAAAAGATTAATAGAATCTTTAGGAAATAGGCATATATTTACATTTACTCATCCTAAAACAATTTCTTTTTATGAGCATTTAGGTTTTGTAAGAAGCAAGATGGCTTTTAAATATGTGAAAAATACTGATGAAAATAGAATTAAATTTCAGCAAGAAGTTGGTTTCTTTTTAAAAGATGATTTTAGATTCGATAGAGAAAAGGATAAAGTAGAAAAAAATAATTTTAATAAAGAAAAAGATATTAAATATTTTACAGATTTAAAAAAAGCATCATTTAAACAAATAAATGATTTGTTAGAAAATGCATTTCATGATAAAAGAGATGAGAATGTTACAAAAGCTGATTTTGAAAAAAGTCAATTTTATGAGCTTGCCTTTGATAATGATAAATTAGTTGGTATTGCAAGATTATTAACAGATGGTGTAAATGAAGCATTATTATTAAATGTTGCTGTAGATGAAAAATATCGAGGATTAGGCATAGGAAAAGAAATTGTAAATAGATTATGTGAACAAGCAAAAGGATATGATATATTTTTACATACTCATCCGGGTGCTGTTAATTTTTATAATCATTCTAAAGAATATAAAAGATATAAAACAGCTTTTGCATATGTTAAAGATGATGAATATAATGATAAATTTTTTTTACCAAAAGGATATAGGTATACTGATGAGGTAAATAATGAAATAATTAATTCATATAAAATAAAAAAGGAAGGGCTTAAAAATGGCAATTGATGCATGTGGGATAAAAAATCATAAAAGCATTATCATTTATGCTGCGTTCCAAATCCATATTTAATCCTTCCATTAGGGCCAGATCTATCTTTATGGAATACACCTCATGAAAAGATAAAATATATAAATAAAAGAAAGGTTGCGATATTTTGATTAACAAAGAAAGACTTATAAATGAATTTATTAATTTAACAAAAATTGATTCAGAATCATTTAATGAAAAAGAAATTCAAAATTATGTTAAAAACAAATTAGAATCTCTAGGATTAAATGTAAAAGAAGATAATTCTTATATAAATTATAAAAAATATACTAATAGTGAAAATATCGCAAATAATTTATATGCTAGCTTAAAAGGTGAAAATGATAATATAATTTTATCTGCTCACCTAGATACTGTTTCACCAGGTAAAAATAAAAAAGCTATTGTTTTAAATGATAGAATTACATCAGATAAAACAACAGTTTTAGGAGCTGATTGCTTAAGTGCAGTTGCTTCAATAATTGAAGTTCTTAATATAATTAAAGAAAATAATATAAAGCATAAAAATATTGAAATAGTTTTTTTTGTTGCTGAAGAGCCATTTGCTAAAGGAAGTAGATATTTTGATTATAGCTTATTAAAATCAAAAGAAGCATATGTTTTTGATTTAGAAGGCGGAATTAATAATGTTGCGATAAAAGCTCCTGCAATAATTTCTTTTGATGTTAAAATAAAAGGTAAAGCATCTCATGCAGGCTTTAATCCAGAAGATGGAATAAATGCTTTATCTATTTTAAATGATGCTTTAAATGAAATTAAATTAGGAAGACTTGATGAATTTACTACTTTAAATATTGGAATTATAAATGGTGGTAGTGGTGTTAATATTGTTCCTGAATTAATTGAATTAAAAGGTGAAATTAGAAGCTTAGACAATGCTATAGCAAAAGAAAAATTAAATGAATTAGAAAAAATATTTACAAAAAATGCAGAATCTTATGGTGGTGGCATTGATTTTTCATATGAAAAAGAATTTGATGCATATCAAATAGATAAAGATGATAATATTGTTAAAAATTATGTTAAAGCTTTAAGAAAAATCAATAATGATGAAATTAATTATATTAAAACTTTTGGTGGATCTGATAATAATAATTTAAATATGAATAAAATTAAAGGAATTGTTATTGGAAATGGTATGAGAAATGTTCATTCTAAAGATGAATATATTTTAATTGATGATTTAATAAATACAGCAGAATTGATTTTAAATTTAGTAAGTATAGAATAGGTGTTTTATGAATTTTTTTGTTGAAAAAAAAGTATTAGATTTGGGATTAAAAATTAAATTTGTTGTTATTGAAAATATAAATAATTTAAAAGAAATTAATTATTTTGAAAAAAATAATTTAAATGAATTAATAAAAAAATATGAAAATATAAATTTAGAAGAAGATGAAATTTTAAAAGGTTATCATAAAATTCATGAAAATGGTAACATTTCAAAAAGAAAAAATATCCCTGCAAGTGAAAATTTAATTAGATTATTAATAGAAAAAAAGACTATGTATAATATTAATCCAATAGTTGATATATATAATTATATTTCAATAAAAACAAAAATATGTTTAGGTGCTCATGATATAGATAAAACAGATGGTGATGTTACTTTAAGATTTCACAATGGCTTAGAAAATTATAAACCAATTGGAATTAATACATCTAGTAATGTTAAATTAAATGAATATTCATATATAGATTCAAATAATGACATTTTATGTAGATTAGAAGTAAGACAGGTTGAAAAAACTAAAATAACAGAAAAATCAAAAAATGTTTTTTATATTGTAGAAGGCAATGATAAAACAACTGATGAATATTTAGTTAGTGTATGTAATGAAATAATATCAGAAACAACTAAAATTTTAGGTGGAAAAGGATATATTGAAGAGGTAAAAATAATATGAAATTTGAAACATTATGTGTACATCCAAATATAAATGAAGATGAATATGGTGCAATTACAACTCCAATATATCAATCTGCAACCTTTATTCATAAAGATTTAAATTATTCAAAATATAGCTATTCAAGATTATCTAATCCTACTAGAAATCATTTAGAGGATTTAGTAATGAAATTAGAACAAGGTAAATCCTGTAATGCCTTTTCTACAGGAATGGCAGCTATAACAACAGTTTTTAAATTATTTAAATCAGGAGATCATTTTATTGCATCAAGTGATTTATATGGTGGTGCTTTAAGATTATTTAGAACATTAGAAAAAGATAATTATTCTTTTGATTTTGTTGATACATCTAATTTAGATTTAATAAAATCAAAAATAAATAAAAATACTAAAGCAGTCTATATTGAAACTCCATCAAATCCATTAATGATTGTATCTGATATAGAAAAAATAAGTAAAATATGCAGAGAAAATAATTTATTATTAATCGTTGATAATACATTTTTAACACCATATTTTCAAAATCCAATTCTTTTAGGTGCTGATATAGTAATACATAGTGGAACAAAATATTTAGGAGGCCATAATGATACATTAGCAGGTTTTGTTGTTACAAATTCTAATAAATTAGGTGAAGATATTTTATATTATGCTAAAACTATTGGTGGATGCTTATCTCCTTTTGATTCTTTTTTGATTGAAAGAGGAATAAAAACTCTTTCTTTAAGAATGGATAAAATAAATTCTAATGCTAAAATTATTGCTGAATTTTTAAAAACATTGCCATGTATAAAAAAAGTATTATATGTTGGTTTAGAAGATAATCCAGGCTATGAAATAAATAAAAAGCAATCAAGAGGCTCTGGCGGTATGATTTCTATTGTTGTTGAAAGCGCTGAAATTGCTAAAAGGATTTTAACAAATGTTAAAATTTTTAAATATGCTGAATCCTTAGGTGGTGTTGATTCTTTAATTACATATCCAATGTATCAAACTCATGCTGATTTACCTATAAAAGAAAGAGAAGAAAAAGGCATAAATGAATGCTTTTTAAGAATTTCAGTTGGTATTGAAAATCCAATAGATTTAATAAATGATCTAAAGGAGGCTATTTATGGCGATGTATGATTTTGATTTAGAAATAAATAGATATAATACTAATAGCTTAAAATATGATATCAAAAGAGGAAGACCAGATAATATATTTCCTCTTTGGGTAGCAGATATGGATTTTAAATCACCAGATTTTTTAATTGATGAATTAATATCTAAAGCAAATCATGGCATTTTTGGATATAGTGAACCATTAGATGATTATTTTATTGCATTAAAAGGTTATTATAAAAGACAATATGATATAGATATTGATACATCAAAAATAAAATTAACAAATGGAGTTGTTTTTTCAATTTGTCAATTAATTAGATCAATAACAAAAGAAAATGATTCTATAATAATAAATGAACCAGTATATTATCCTTTTAAATCAAGTATTTTAGCTAATAATAGAAAGGTTGTAATTAATAATTTAGTTAATAAAAATAATAAATATTATTTTGATTATTTAGATTTTGAACAAAAAATTATTGAAAATAATGTTAAAGCATATATTTTATGCAATCCTCATAATCCAGTTGGAAGAGCATGGGATGAAGATGAATTAATAAAAATAATAAACATTTGTAAAAAACATAATGTTTTTATTATATCAGATGAAATACATGCTGATTTTGTTTATAATAAAAAATTTAATTCTATATTAAAATATTTAGATAATAATTTTGCAGTATGTAGTGCATTAACAAAAACATTTAATATTCCAGGACTACAAATAGCACACACATATATAGCAGATGAAAATATAATGGATAAATTTTTACATGAATTAGATTGTGTAGGATATTCTCAATTATCAATTTTTGGACTTGTAGCAAGCCAAGTTTTATTTGAAAAGGGCGATGAATATTTATACGAATTAAAAAAATATTTATGGGATAATATTTTATTTACAAAAGAATTTTTAGAAAAAAAATTACCTAAATTAAAATTAATAATTCCTGAAGCTACATATTTATTATGGATAGATTTTAATGAATATAATATTTCAGATAAGGAATTAAAAAATATAATTATAAATAAATGTAATTTATGGTTAGATGATGGAATTATATTTGGATTATCTGGTAAAGGTTTTCAAAGAATAAATATAGCACTACCAAGAAAAAAATTAGAACAAGCTTTGAATCAATTATATGATGGTTTTAAAGATTTATAATAAATAAGATTATGATTTTTCATAATCTTTTTTTATGAATTTTATTCTAAAATTTATTTAAAATTTGGTATAATCTATCTATATTTTTTAAAATATAGATTTTTTTTATTCGATATGATAAAATATAATGAATATTATTTATTTTAAGGATGTGATTATATGAAAAATTATAAATTACATACATCAGAAGGTTTTAAAGATTCTTATGGAAAAGAAATATTAATTCAAAAGGAAATAGAAAATTCTATTTTAGATTGTTTTAAATTATATGGATTTGAATATATTAAGACTCCTGGTGTTGAATATATTGATGTTTATTCAGATAATGGAATACAAAAACCTGATTTATATAATTTAATTAATCACCAAGGTGAGGTTTTAGCTTTGTGCAATGATATGACTGCATCAATTGCTCGTTTTGTTGCGGCTAATAATATTAAATCTCCTGCTAAATATTGTTATTCAGCAGATACATTTAGATATCCTAGATTATATCAAGGTAAATCACATCAATTTTTACAAGCTGGAATTGAAATAATAGAAGAAGAATCTAAAAATTCAGATGTTGAAGCAATATATATAGCTTCAAAGGTTTTAGATAAGCTTAATATAAAAAATTATTCAATTCATATTGGATCTTCAAGATTTTTAGAATTATTATTTGAAGATTTTAAATTAAATGAAAATTTAAAAAAAGAAATTTATGAAGATATAGAGCATAAAGATTATGTATCTTTAAATGAAATATTAAAGAATAATTTAAAAGAAAATGATTATAAATTATTGTTTAATTTAATGTTAAAAGGCGGTAAATTAAGATTTATAGAAAAATTAATTAAAGATTTAGATGGCTTTAAAGCAATAGATGAAGCATTATATTTAAAAAATATTTATAATACTTTAAAAGAATTAGGCGTTGAAAATATAATATTTGATTTTTCTATTTATCCTTATGCAACATATTATACTGGTATTATTTTTGATATCTATTTAGAAAATACATCTAAATCAATTATATCTGGTGGAAGATGTAATGTATTTAAATCATTTGGATTAGATTATTCTGATATAGGATTTGGACTTGATGTTAATCTTTTAACAAATTATGTTATTGAAAATAATTTAATTGATATAAAGCAAGAAAAATATTTAAGCTTTAGTGATGATGAATCTTATATATTTTCTTTAAAAACAAATGATTCATTTAGAGCCCAAGGAATAATTGTTAATGATTTAAGATTGAAAAATTTAGAAGATGTAAAAAAATATGCTAAGGATTATGGTTATAGTAAGATAATTTTATATTGTAATAATAGCTTTAAGCTATTGGAGGTGTAATCATGCTTACTTTTGCTTTATCAAAAGGTAGACTTGCTGATGAAATTTTAGAAATGCTAAGAAAATTAAATTTATGTGATTTAAGAATTGATAAAGATGATAGAAGATTAATTATTGAATCAGATGATAAAAAATATCGTTTCTTTTTAGCTAAACCTACTGATGTGCCAACTTTTGTTGATTCAGGAGTTGCTGATATAGGTGTTGTTGGCAAGGATACTATTTTAGAAGAAAATAGAGATATAGCTGAGGTTTTAGACTTAGGCTTTGGTAAATGTAGAATGTGTGTTTGTGGTAAAAAAGGAGATTATTCATATCTTAATAAAACCACTTTAAATGTTGCTACAAAATATCCAAATATTGCAAAACATTATTTTGAATCTCGACATCAAAACACTAATATTATTAAGCTAAATGGTTCTGTTGAATTAGGCCCTATTACTGGTTTATCAGATGTAATTGTTGATATAGTAGAAAGTGGTAGAACCTTAGCTGAAAATGGTCTTGAAGTAAAAGAAACAATTGAAAATTTATCTGCAAGATTAATTGTTAATAATGCTTCTTTAAAGACAAAATATGATGATATGTTTAGCCTAATAGAAGGCTTTAAGGGTTTAGTCGAGGAGAAATAAAATGATTGAAATAATAAAAGATAAAAAGGATATTGATATATATTTAGATATTTTAAATAAAAGAGGAGCTATGTCTTCTGGAAAATATTTAAATATTGTTCAAGATATTATTAAAGATGTAATAGATAATGGTGATGAAGCATTAATTAAATATACAAAAAAATTTGATGATGAAAATTTTGATATTAATAGAATTGAAATAACAAAAGAAGAACAAGAAAAAGCATTTTTATCTCTAGATAAAAAAATGCAAGATATTTTATTAAAATCAAAAGAAAGAATTTATGATTATCACACTCATCAATTAAGAAAAAGCTTTATTTATGAAGGAGCATTAGGTGAAAAATTAGGTCAAAGAATAACTCCTTTAGAAAAAGTTGGTGTGTATGTTCCAGGAGGAAAAGCATCATATCCATCTAGTGTTCTTATGAATGTTATTCCTGCTAAGGTTGCAGGTGTTAAAGATATTACAATGGTTACTCCTGCACCTTTAGGATATGTAAAGCCAAGTGTAATTGCTGCAGCATATGTTTGTGGAGTTGATCATATTTATAAAATTGGTGGAGCACAAGCAATAGCTGCTTTAGCTTATGGAACAAAAACTATAAAAGCAGTTGATAAAATAACTGGTCCTGGTAATATTTTTGTTGCTTTAGCAAAAAAAGAAGTTTATGGAAAAGTTGGAATAGATTCAGTTGCTGGTCCTAGTGAGGTTTTAATAATAGCAAATGAAACTTCAAACCCTAAATTTTTAGCTGCTGATTTAATGGCTCAAGCAGAGCATGATGAAATAGCTTCATCAACTTTAGTTGTAACTGATATAAATATAGCGAATAAAACTTTATATTGGATAAATGAATTTATTAAAGATTCTAGTAGAAAAGAAATTTTAAATAAATCATTAACTAATTATTCTAGAATAATTATTGTAAAGGATTTAGATGAGGCTTGTGCTTTAGCAAATAAAATTGCACCAGAGCATTTAGAAATAGCAATTGATAATGCTAATGAATATGTTGATAAATTACATAATGCTGGTGCTATATTTATTGGACATTATTCAGTTGAATCTTTAGGAGATTATATGGCAGGTCCTAATCATGTTTTACCTACTTGTGGTACAGCTAGATTTTTTTCACCACTTGGTGTTGATGATTTTATAAAGAAAACATCTTTAATTGAATTTGATAAAAGAAGTTGTAAAGATTTAGTTTTTGATGTAGATGCTTTTGCAAAAGAAGAAGGTCTAGAAATGCATGCTTTATCAGCTAGACTTAGAGGTGAATAATTATGAAGTTTATGAAAAAAAGCTTT
Source organism: uncultured Acholeplasmatales bacterium (assembly GCA_905236965.1). GTDB lineage: Bacteria > Bacillota_I > Bacilli_A > Acholeplasmatales > Anaeroplasmataceae > Anaeroplasma. The sequence continues at coordinate 37,600 of CAJOQR010000023.1, forward strand.
AAAAATATGGAACCTTATTTTTCTAAAAATATAACTGATGGTATTATTTTAAATGCAAATGAATCTCCATATAATGTTCCTGATAAAATTATTGATGAATATATTAAAAGAATAAAAAAATTAAATTTTAATAGATACCCAGATATGGCAGCAACAGATTTATGCAATGCTATAGCAAATAAATTTAATGTTTCTAATTATAATGTTACAGTTGGTGTTGGAAGTGATGAATTAATTGAATCAGCTTTTAGAGCAACCTTAGAGCCAAATGATATAGTATTATCATTTTCACCTTCTTTTTCAATGTATAAGGTGTTTGCTGAATTATCTTTAGCTAAATTTATTCCAATTGATTTTAAAAATAATAAATTTGATGTAGATTTAATGCTAAAAAATATTAAAGAATATAATCCTAAATTAGTTTTAGTATGTTCACCTAATAATCCTAATGGAGCTTTTTTAGAAGAAGAAGAAATTAAAAGAATTGCATCTTCAACAAATGGATTGGTATTATTAGATTTAGCATATATAGATTTTGCTAAATATGATTATACATATTTAGGAATGGAATTTGAAAATATTATAGCATTTAGAACTTTTTCAAAAGCTATGTCTTTACCTTCAATTAGAGTAGGTTATGCAATTTCATCTAAAGATAATATTGATATGATTAATGCAATTAAGCCTCCATATTCAGTTACATCACAAAGCTTAATTTTAGCTGAAATTGCTATTAAAAATTATGATTTATATAAAGAAAATATTGAAAAAATAAAATCTGAAAGAAATCGTTTAATAAATGAATTTATTAAATTAGGATATGAAGTTTTACCTAGTGAGGCTAATTTTATATATTTAAATATTTCTAATGATTTATATAAATTATTAGAGGAAAATAAAATTTATATAAGAAAATTTAAAACTGGTCCATCTAGAATTACTGTTGGAAAAGAAGAAGAAAATAATGCATTATTAGAGGTGGTAAAATCTTATGAGAATTGCAGAAATTGAAAGAAATACAAAAGAAACTAAAATTAAATGTAAATTAAATTTAGATGGTGAAGGAAAAATCAATATAGAAACAAAAATTGGTTTTTTCAATCACATGATAAATACTTTTGCAAAGCATGCTGGTTTTGATTTAGATTTTTATTGCGATGGCGATACCTCTGTTGATATGCACCATACTGTAGAAGATTCTGGAATTGTATTAGGACAAGCGCTTTATAAAGCATTAGGTACAAGAGAAAATATTTTAAGATATCAAAGCTTTACAATGGCAATGGATGATGCATTAGTAATGTGTGCTGTTGATATTTCTAATAGAAGTTATTATGAATCAAATGCTAAATTTGAAAGAGATTTAGTTGGTGAATTTGAAACTCAATGCGTTGATGAATTCTTTAAAAGCTTTTCAGATAATGCAAAAATTAACTTACATTTTGTTGTTTTAAGAGGAGAAAATGCTCATCATATTATAGAAGCTATGTTTAAATCATTAGCCAAATGCATTAAAGATTCAATTAAAATTGATCCTAATCTTAAAGGTTCATTAACAACTAAAGGTGTTTTATGATAGCTATTATTGATTATGGTGTTGGTAATTTAGGCTCTGTTTTAAATGCTTTTAAATATTTAGGATATGATGCTAAAATTACTTCATCTAAAGAAGAAATATTAAATGCAGAAAAGGTTGTTTTACCTGGAGTTGGAGCTTTTTCTATTGCTATGGAAGCATTTAAAAAAAGAGGATTTGTAGAAGTAATTAATGAATTAATAAAAAAAGATATACCAATTTTAGGAATATGTGTTGGAATGCAAATGCTATTTGAGCATTCATATGAATATGGTATTCATGATGGTCTTGGTATATTAAAGGGTAATATCATAAAATTTCAAGATGATGAATATAAAGTTCCACAAATAGGCTGGAATCAAATTAATGTCATTAAAGATAATCCTTTATTAAAAGGATTGGATAAAAAATATGTTTATTTTGTACATTCATATTATTTAGATTCTAAAGAATATGCAATTAGTATGACTGAATATGCTAATGTTATATATACATCAGCAATTCAATATAAAAATATATATGCAACACAATTTCATCCTGAAAAATCCGGAGAAGTTGGGCTTCAAATTTTAAAGAATTTTGGTGAATTATAATGAAATTATATCCTGCAATTGATTTACATGATGGTAAGTGTGTAAGACTTTATAAAGGTGATTATAATAATGTTACACAATATGGAAATCCAATAGAAATGGCTTTAAAATGGAAAAACATGGGAGCAACATTTCTTCATTTAGTTGATTTAGATGGAGCTAAAGAAGGGAAAAGTAAAAATTTAGAAATTGTTAAAAAAATCATTGATGAAGTAAAAATAGATGTAGAACTTGGTGGCGGAATAAGAACAATAGATGAAATTGAATATATTTTATCTATAGGTGTTAATAGAGTTATTTTAGGTTCAAGTGCATTAAATATTGATTTTGTTAAAGAAGCAATTTTAAAATTTGGATCTAATAGAATAGTTGTTGGAATTGATTGTAAAAATATGCTAGTTGCGACTCATGGATGGTTAGATGTTTCAGAAATTAATGCAATTTCTTTTGCTAAAAAATTAAAAGAAGTTGGCGTAAAAACAATTATATTTACAGATATTGCAAAAGATGGAACCTTAGAAGGCATTAATGCAATACAAACAAAAAAATTAATAGATGAAGTAGCAATTGATGTTATAGCATCTGGCGGTGCTAAATCAATTGATGATATTAAAATAGCAAAAGAAATTGGAGCTTTTGGAATAATTTTAGGTAAATCTATTTATTCTGATGCTATTAATTTAAAAGATGCTATAGAAGAATTTGAGGATTAATTATGCTTGCAAAAAGAATCATTCCTTGTTTAGATGTTAAAGAAGGAAGAGTTGTTAAAGGAATAAATTTTATAAATTTAAAGGATGCAGGAGATCCTGTAGAAATTGCAAAAAGTTATTCTGATTTAGGAGCTGATGAAATAGTATTTTTAGATATTACAGCATCACATGAGGGCCGTGGCACAATTATTGATGTTGTTAAAAAAACTGCTGAGGTAGTGTTTGTTCCTTTAACAGTAGGAGGAGGAATATCATCTTTAGATGATATGAAAAAAATATTAGATGCAGGTGCTGATAAGGTATCTATTAATTCAGC
>CAJOQR010000024.1 GCA_905236965.1 uncultured Acholeplasmatales bacterium
CTTTGGAGTATATTCAAATGCAACCTTTAACCAATCAGAAAAATCATCTGAAAAAATAGGAATTTTAGTAATAGAATTCTTATCAAAAATTTCATCTGGAGTTTCAAATTCTAATTTCATATTTGCAATTTTATTTTCATTATCTAAATCAAAAAAATCATTTTCAATATTTATTAAATTTCTAATTTTATCTTTCATAAAACCACCTACTAATATTTTATATGATTTATTATTGTGATAATTAAAATTTATCTTTTTTTATAGTATATCATATTTAATTAAGTAAAATAAGATTTATAAAATATAAATATATTAAAAAAGCTAATGCAATTACAAGCATTAGCTTTAAAATTTATTTATTTAATTTTCTCTATTATCAAATTCTAAATATTTTATTGGTAAAATACTATCTAAAGATAAATCATAAATTGTCTCAAATGTATCAAATAAACCTGCTTCATCATATGCCATAACACTTATTTCACCAAATGCATTATCAGCAGAAAGTATAATATCTGTAAGCCTTAAAGCAGTATATCCTTCTTCATAATATGATGGAGATTCTTTTCTTCCTATATAAGATGCTATAGCAATTCCATTATTATAATCTATTGTTATTTTTGAATTTGTAAATATAAAATTTCTATTAACAAATAAACCAAATATTAATCCATCATTTATAAATGTTCTTCTTCCATAAATGTTAACTATAGAATTTTTAATTGTTGTATTAGCTCCAAAGCAATATATTCCATTTAATCCAGTTATACATCTTTGATAAATATCAACAAAAGAATCTTCTATATCTATTCCACCACCATAAATTGCAAAACATGAATTAAATAAATCTGCTTGCATATTTATATTAATATTAGAATTATTTTGAATATAAATAACACTTGAATTAATACCTACTGCTGTATCAAATACAGGTATTGTTGTTTGACTATTAGATGCATAAATATATAAATTTACATTTGCTTCGTCAAATGTAATTGTTCCACCTGCATTAATTAATACACAAGAATCAACACCTTCAAATTCTTCATATACCTCAGAATTAGCTATAGCCTCAACTAAAACATCAGCTTTAGAAATCCAAATATCTAATGCAGCATTAATCGCATTTAAATTAGCAAAACTACCTTCAATTTTTGGCATAGATAATCTAAAATCTACTCTAGCATTATCTGATATTAAAATGCTTCCTCTTGTAGCTAGCATACCTGTACCACTATTTGTACCATGAACATATGCATTTTCAGTTAATTTAATTGCATCTGCATTAATTCCATTACACATTCTACCTAAATATGATGCAAAGCTTAATTCTGTATCAATTATTAAAGGACATGTAACATATAAAGATGGTGTACCACCTATAAAATTTAAGCTACCATTACCAGTAATTGTTAAATCACCATTATTATCAAGTGTCCCAACATGTTGGAAATTTAAATTTATACCAGCAGAGCCTTGATAATAATATGTATTTAAAATTGTATTAGTACCTATTACATTTAATATATAATGAATATTTTTATCTGTTTTATAAATATATTCTATACCTGTTGCAGTCCTCATTGCATCAGATATATATGTATTTGAAAAATTAACATTATCAAATGTAAATTCAATAATTTCATAACCATCATCTGGATCTAATTCACTTAATTTATTAAATGAAATTTTACCAGTACCTATATTATGATCTGCTAAATCAAATTCTTCTCCAATAGGTAATATATACTCACAAATTTTTAATGTATCATCAACTGCTATATCTGATTTAATAGTTGTTACAGTTACTTCATTAGTATATACTCTTGTCATATCCTCATATATAGTTAATAATTTATATTTTTCAATTTCATAATCGTAATTTGTATTAGGAACTATATATGTATTTGTAAATGCGCTAGCACCTTTATAGCATTCATATGGCTTATAAGATTGTTCAGAACAAGAATCTATATGATTTAAATCCTCATGAGAAGTCATCCAATTATATGCTGCAACCATATTTTCATGCATAGCTTTAGCCTTTAGTTCATATCCTATAGGACAAGTTACTGTAACATCTTCAGGCTCTTCTAAATAACCATAATAATCATGATCATAATCTTTAACTATAACATCATATGATATTGTTGCATTATAAATTTCTTTAGTATTTTCATTTGTAATACCATGAACATCAATAGTTACATGCTTAGTACCTACTGTTTTAGTATCAAAACCACTTACAGTTAAATAATTTTTACTATTATAAGGTATTTCTATTTTTTCAAGCTTATCACCATAAACTAAATATACTTTTGGTGCTACCTTTATATTTTTACCTAAAAGATAAAAATTAGTTGAGAATGGTTCATTTAAAAAATAAAATCTATTTTCTTTAGCTAAATCAAATTCTAATTCAATATGACATTTATGATCACTAAAATTCGCAACTAAAGTAATATCTTGAGCTATACTTGTATCTATTTCTGTTATTTTATTTCCATTATAAGTCCAGCCAAGGAATTCATAACCTTCTTTTTCAACATCTGCTAATAAAATATTATCATCTAGAATTGTATATGTTTTTTTATTAGGATTATTTAGGCCTTCAACATTTGCATAATAAATAGAATATTGATGTAATTCCCATTTAGCAGTAAGAGTTATATCTTTATTATTACCTTTATTTATAACATCAATATATTCATTCCCATTATCCCATCCAATAAAATCATAACCCTTTTTAATAGCTGGTTTTAATTCTATCGAATCATTTTCTGTGATTTTAGATGCAACATTTGGATTAATTGCATCAATTATTCCATCATATGTAATAGAATATGATTCATCTTTTGTTGAATCATCACAAGAAATTAAAAATATAAAAACAAATAATAAAATAAAGAAAAATAAAAACCTTTTTTGTAATTTCATAATTAATCTCCTCATATTTAAATTTTATAAATCATTATTAGATAAATATTTATCTATTTCAGTAATTAATTCATCCCCACTAAAATTTTTAAATATTTTAATCATACAACCACTAATCATTGGATTTAATTCCATAGATAATTCAGTAACACGTGTATCAGTTTTAAAACCATAACATCTTTTACCTAAAGAATATGCCATACCTAATTCAACACATGCTCCTTCATCAGGTGTCCTACCATCTAAATTCATAAAAA
>CAJOQR010000025.1 GCA_905236965.1 uncultured Acholeplasmatales bacterium
AAACACATTTTTCTATTGAAACAACGATTTTATGTAAAAGAAAAGCTGTTAGAAACTTTTTAGTTTCTTAACAGCCCCTTTTTTAAATTTAATTATTTTCTGGTATTTCAATAAAAATAGTTCCTATTTTTGATAATGTTATAACATCAATTTTATATTTAAATAAATCATCTTCAAATTTATTATATATATCCATATCAATTGCTATTTCTAATAATACATCTGTATTATAATATGTATTTAAAATGGTTATATAATTAATATTTTTTATTAAAATATTATAGCCTGAATAAGATGTATTCATCATTATTTTAATTTGTTCTTTAGCTACATAATATTTAACTAATTTTAATGCTTCAGAAACTGATTTAGAATATGCTCTTATTAATCCACCAGCTCCTAATAAAATTCCTCCAAAATATCTTGTTGTTATTGCTAAAATATTTGTAACATTATTTTTTTTCAAAACCTCAAGCATAGGAATACCAGCTGTTTTTAAAGGCTCACCATCATCTGATGATTTTTCAATTTCACCATTTTCTCCTAAAATATAAGCATAGCAATTATGAGAAGCATCGTAATGCTTTTTTCTTGTTTCAGATAAATATTTATTAACATCATCAATATTATTTACTCTAAAAAGTCTAGTTATAAATTCAGATTTAGAAATAATAATTGTGTTGATATAATCCTCTTTTAACATCCTCATTCTAATCACCCTATACATTTCCATTATAACTAAATTTATATACTTTTTCAATTGACATATGATATAATTAATAGTGGTGTTTTAAGTGAATTATTTTGAAAAAGCATTATCTATTTTAGATGAAATTGAAAAATATGGATATGAATCATATATAGTTGGCGGTGCTGTAAGAGATTATATATTAAAAAAGGAATTAAATGATATAGATATTACAACAAATATGCCACTTGAATTGATTAAAAAGCATTTTAATGTTGTAGAAAATGGAATATTATATGATTCATTAATTATAAAAGATGAATATGAATTTGAAATAACTCATTATAGAATTGATGTTTCATATGAAAATCATCGTCATCCAATTATTAAAGAAACTAATAATATTTATGATGATTTAAAAAGAAGAGATTTTACAATTAATTCATTAATTATGGATAAATCTAAAAATATTATTGATGTTTATAATGGAATAGATGATATAAAGGGGAAAAAAATTAAAGCAATTGGAGATGCAAAAATAAGATTTGAAGAAGATGCTTTAAGAATTTTAAGAGCATTATATTTTTCTTCTAAATTAGATTTTGAAATAGAAGATGATACACTTTCAGCAATGATAAATGAAAAAAAATTATTATCATCTTTATCAGATGAAAGGCTAATAGATTATTTTTATAAAATTATTTATTCATCTTCAAAAAAAGGTATTAATTATATTAATAAATATGATTTATTTGAATTTATACCAAAATATAAAAAATTATTAAATTTAGTAGATAAATTTGAAAAATCTGATTTAAAATTAGCATATTATTTTATATATAATGAATATTTTTCTAATGAAAAGGAATTAAAAAGAAAAATTAATATAATATCATATTTAATAAATAATAATTTTGATAATTATTCAATATATTTATATCAAAATGAAATTGATGATTTTATTATTTTATTTAAAGCTTTAGGATATGATGAATTAAAAATAAAAAATATAAAAGATAATTTAGCTTTAAAAAATGAAAAATTAGCTTTAGATAAAAAAGAATTTGCTTTAATGTTTGAAGGAAAAACAATTAATTATAAAATAGAATTAGTTACAAAAGCTATTTTAGATAAAAAAATTAAAAATACAAAAGAAGATATTTTAGAATTTTTAAAAAGATAGGTTGTGTTTTAATGAGAAAGCTTGATGCATATATAGATTCGTTTGATTATTTGACTATATTAATAGGCGAAAATTATTATACAAAAAATAAATTATATATATTTGACGAAAAAAAAGAAGAGCCTTTAGAAATTTTAAAAGCTTTTAAAGAGCATGATTTTTATAAAATTTTAGTTAAAAATCCAAATGTTATTCTTAATAAGGATTATGAAATTGGTTATTTAAAGGGTGTAAGAGGAAAATTAAAAAGTGGTGCTATCATAAGAGAAACTAAATTTGACGAAGTATATAAATATGATGGTCCTTTAGGAATGACTTATTCTAAAGAAAAAACTAATTTTAGAATTTGGACTCCTGTAGCTAAACAAATATATATAGAAGTTGAAAATGATAAAAATAAAGAAAAATTTGATTTAGAATATATAGGCACTGGAGTATGGGAAATAAATTTAATAGGCGATTATGAATGTGCAAAATATACACTTTATGTTAGAGTTTTTGATGAATTTAAATGTATAAAAGATCCTTATGCATTATCATCTTCAGCGAATGCAAAATATAATTATATTGTTGATAAAAATAAATTTTATAAAATGAAATATAATAAGCCTATATCAACTGGAATGTATACTGATAATATAATTTATGAAGCATCTATTAGAGATTTTACTTTTTATTTAAATGATGATTTAAAAGGTACATATGAAGGATTAATTAAAAATGAAAAAGAAAAATATTTAGATTCAACAGGCTTAGATTATATTAAATCATTAGGGATTACTCATTTACAATTATTACCAACTTTTGATTTTGAAGAGGTTGATGATTTAAAGAAGAATTCTAAATATAATTGGGGATATAATCCAGAACAATATTTTATACCTTGTGGATGGTATTCTAAAAATCCAAATGATCCATATTCTAGAATTAATGAATTAATGCAATTGATTGATGAATGTCATAAAAGAGGATTAAGGGTTAATATGGATGTTGTTTTTAATCATGTTTATAAATACGAAACATTCGCATTTGATTTATTAATACCAGGCTATGCATATAGAGTTGATGAATATGGTATGATGTCTAACGCAAGCTTTTGTGGTAATGATTATGCATCAGAGCGCTATATGTGCAGAAGATTTATATTAGATGTTTTAAAATATTATGTAAATGTATTTAATGTATCAGGCTTTAGATTTGATTTAATGGGACTATTAGATGTTGATACAATGAATTTAGTATATAATGAATTATCTAAAATTGATTCAACAATTATGTTATATGGTGAAGGATGGAATATGAATAATCCATTGCCTATAGAAAAAAGAGCTTCTATGAATAATCATTATAAAATTCCTAATTATGCATTTTTTAATGATCGCTTTAGAGAAGAGGTTAGAGGCTCTCAATTTGATAAAAGATTAGGCTTTGTTTTTGGAAAAGAAAATGATTTATTTAATGCATATAATTTAGCATTAGGCTCTTGTCTTAATTATTTTAAATTTGATGAACCAACTCAATCTATTAATTATGTTGAATGTCATGATAATTATACTTTTTATGATTATTCAAAAACTTATTTAGGAATAAAAGATGAAGGAGAAATATTAGATAGAGCAAGACTTGCGTTATCACTTGTAGTATTATCAGAAGGTATTCCTTTTATTCATGCAGGAGAAGAATTTTTAAGAACAAAACAAGGTGTTGAGAATTCGTATAATACTAAAGATGAAGTAAATATGATAGATTATAATAGACGTGATAAATATTTATCTTTAGTTAATACATTAAGATATTTAATTTCTCTTAGAAAAGAATATTTATGCTTTAGATATTCTAACGCTAAAGAAATTGAATTAAAAATTCATCCACTTGAAGCTTTAATTAGCAAAGGTGTTTTATCATATATAATTTGTGAGGATAATTATAATATTATTTTAATAGCATCTAATAATTATGATAAATTAGAATTTTCAAGACAAAAATATAAAATGATTTTTGATGGTATTAAATGCTGCGATGAATATAAAGATACTTATATTATAAATAAGCCTGGTGTTTATTTATTTAAAGGAGAAAAAGAAAGATGGAATTAATTGCAATAGTTAAAGGGATAAATGAAAATGATGAATTAACAAATATAACTGTTTTAGATAAAGATGGTACAATTTATAATTTAAAATTTTTAAATTATAATAATTCATTAAAAAAAGAACATACATATTTATTTAAATATCATCAGGTTTTAGGTTCTGAAAGAGTTGCAAATATAATTGATGATTATACAGAAATAACAGAATTGCCATTTGAAGAAGAAGATGATGCATTAAGATTATTTTATACTAAATCACCAATCTCAAGAGATGAAGCTATTAAAATTGTAAATGAATATATAAATAAAATAGATAATAAAATAATTAAAGATATTACTAAATCTTTAATTGATAAATATCATGATGAATATTTTATTTATCCTGCAGCAGCTAAGCTTCATCATGCTTATGTAGGAGGATTAGCATATCATTCAATTGGAATGATTAAATTTGCAGATAGCTTTATAGAAAATTATCCATATTTAAATAAAGATTATATATATGCTGGTATATTATTACATGATATAGGCAAAGTAAAAGAATTAACAGGTATAATGGATACAGCATATACATTAAAAGGACAGCTTTTAGGACATTTAGTTTTAGGCGCTATTGAAATAGAAAATGAAGCTAAAAATTTAGGATATGAAAAAGCTGAAGAAGTAATGCTTTTAGAGCATATGCTAATAAGTCATCATGGGCTACCTCAATATGGTGCTTGTAAAAAGCCATCAACACCAGAAGCTTTAGTTTTATGGTATATTGATACAATTGATTCTAAATTTAGAGTATTAGGTGAAACTCTTGAAAATACTTTTGATGGTGAATATACAGAGCCTATTGGTGTATTGGATAAAATGAAAATTTATAAGCCACAAAATAAATAATTTAATTATTTTTAAAAGCTTAAGTCTCAGTTAATTCTGAGGCTTTTATTTTGAAATTTATTTTTTAAATTAACTTATATTTAAATTTTAATAATAAATTATTATTAAATATTGTATATATAAATTAAAAGTATTATAATAACTACAAGCGTTTTCATGGAGAAGGATAGGAGTAAAAAAATGAAAATTAAAAAAATTATTTTAATAGGAATGGCTTTTTTAGGAATAGCTAGCATTACTGCATGTAAAGTAGATTCTAATATAGATTCAACTGGACAAACAATTGATAATAATAATGATATTAACAATGGGAATAATGATAATAACAACAATAATACCGATGTTAATAATGGAAACAATAATAACAATAATACTGAAGTTAATAACGGTAATAATGGAAACAATAATACTGAAGTTAATAATGGTAATAATGAAAATAATAACAATAACACAGATGTTAATAATGTTTCAAATTCTAAATACATTACTAATTATGGTGCTTTAAATCCATTATATTCATCATCTTCATCAACTTCAAATGGTGATTTTATTAATATAGAAACATTAGGATCTTCAACTTATTTACTTGAAGATGAAGAAGGTGGAAAATTAGAATTAGGTAGTGGTAATGTTACTTTAAAAGGAGAAGTAAATGTTACTAAATGTCAGGGAAGTTATGAGGGCGCATTTATTTTATTTGATAAAGCTAATGATGCAACTGACTATAATATATATATTAAAAAAGCATCTGAATCATCTTATGTTAAATTAACAAATAAAAATTTATATATTCAATCTTTAACTTTATCAACTTATAGAGCTGATTTATTTGGATTAGAAAAAGGAGATTATAATTTTAAAATTGTTGCAGTAAATGAAGCAACTGAGTCTTCTTTAACAGCTACAGAAGGTAATTTATCTATTGTTCAATATGATAGATCTGGATATGCACATTTTAATTATACAGAAGGTGTTGGTGCATATAATGATGATGGCACATTAAAAGAAAATGCTATTGTTTTATATGTAACTGATGATAATAAAAATACAGTAAGTCTTTCTTATGGTGGAATAAGTGTTACTGGTATAGGTAATATTTTAAATTCAGTAGGTCAAGCATGTAGTGATGCTGGTCATGAAAATGAATGTAAGAAGGTTTCTAATGGAAAAACTTATTATGGAAAAGCAAATACTAATGAAGGTATTTTAAAAAAGCTTGCTGATAATAATATTCCATTAGTTGTTAGATTTGTTGGATGTGTATCTGATTCTGGATTATATAAATCTGCAAGCTTTGCTGCAGCAACACCTAGTAAAATAGATGGATTAACAGCATATGATTCTGTAGATTATGGTGGTTCTGAAGGCGATAATGGTCATATGGCAAGAATGAAATCTGCTAAAAATGTAACTTTGGAAGGCGTTGGAAATAATGCAATATTAGATGGCTGGGGAATTCATTTTATTTGTGAATCATCAGAACCTAATTTAGGTAAAAATTTTGAAGTTAGAAATTTAGCATTTATTAATACACCAGAAGATGCTATCGGTATGGAAGGTCAACAATCAGGAAATCTAATTACTGCAGGTGTTGAAAGATGTTGGGTACATCATAATTCATTTTATTGTCCAAATATTTCTGATCCAGCTGAATCAGATAAAAAAGAAGGCGATGGTTCTTGTGATTTTAAACGCGGACAGTATTTTACATTAAGCTATAATTATTTTGAATCTTGTCATAAAACAAATTTAGTTGGTTCATCTGATTCATCTTTACAATATAATTTATCTTATCATCATAACCTATGGTATAATTGTGGTTCTCGTATTCCTTTATTAAGACAAGCAAATATTCATTTTTATAATAATTTTATTTATGGTGATATTACAGATAAAACTGCTGAATTAAGCTATGTATCATCAGTTAGAGCTAATTCATATTTATTTGCTGAAGCTAATTATTATGAAGGATGTAAAAATACATACCAAATAAAAACAGGTGGAGTAGTTAAAGCATATGGAAATTCATATGTTGAATGCTTTGGTGAATTGACAGGAAGTGGTGTTACAATTGCTTCCTCAAGAGAAGAATCTGTTCAATCAAATTCTAGCTATAATGGTATAAGTTATCAAAATTTTGATACTAATTCTACTTTATTTTATTATGATTCTTTAGAAAATAAATCAGATTGTTATTTAACAAATTCATATGTTGCAAAGCTTGAATGTATAAAATTTGCAGGTTCAAATTATAGAACTGTAGAAAATAATGCAAAAATGACTACATCAGGTATTTTTAATAAAACAGCCCCTGTTAAATCTATTGATTTATCAAGTGGATCATTTGTTGCAACAATGCCAAGCGCAAAAGGAAATAGCGAAATAAATGGTATTTATTATACAGGAATTACTGGATTTTCAACTTCAAGCTGTAAATTTAAAGATCAAGGAATAACATTTAAATTAACTGAAGCTGCAACTGTTACAGTAGAAATGACAGGTACACAAGGATTATATTCTGGTCAAATTGTAAGAAGTGATGGAAAAGTAATGCTTAATGGTTCTGGAACAGCTATATTAAATCCTGGTATTTATTATATATGTTCAACCGCTATGGATAAAGAAACTACAATCTCTTCTTTAAAATTTTCATCTTATGATTCAGCATCTTATAATGAAAAATTAAAAGAATTTGCAATAAAATTATATGATGAAATACCTTCAGAAATCGTTCCTACAATTGAATGCTATAATGCTATTATAAAAGCTATAAATGCATATAATTTAATAGAAGATAAAACTGATTTAATAGATCCAAGCGATAAATTAGCTTTATGTATAAATTTATATAAGATTTATACAGAAGAAGAAATATCAAAAATAGGTGTTGTAACAAAAGATTCATTAGAATTAATTAATAATGCAAATAGAGCATTAAATGTTTTAAAAGCAATGGATAATACAATTAATCCATCTAATATAGAAGTATTAACAGAAGCTAATAATACATTTAATAGCTTTGCAGTTAGCAATTGTATTGATGCAATTAATAATATTGGGGATGTTGATTTATCATTAGATAAAAAAACATTAATAGAAGAAGCATTAGTAGCTTATGATGTTTTATCTGATGAGCAAGCAGAAGAGGTTACAAATTATAATTTATTGCAAGAAGCTGTTGATGAATATAATAAATTATATAATTTTGCTTTAGTTAATAATACAATAGTTGATACTGAATTAGATAATCCTATGTCAGTAAATGAGGCTATTAATTTATATAATACATTAACAGAAGATGAAAAAGATAGTTTAGAATGTAAAGATAAAATTAATCAAATTATTGTAAAAAATGTTTTGAATTTAATTGATTTAATTCCAGATGAAATTACATCAGCATCTGGTGATATTATAGCTAATGCAAGAAAAGAATATGACCTATTGTCAACAGAAAATAAAGATGAAATTACAAATTATTCAAAATTAATTTCTGCAGAAGATTTATATCAAGCCATTTTATCATCAAGACATACAATTGATTTTAATGGAAATAGTGTAACAGGTAATGAATTCTTTACAGTTTCAGGTTCATTAAAATCAGGTGCTTCAGCATATACATATGAAGGTGAAATTTATAATTATGCATTAAAAATTGATTCAAAAGCTAAAATAATATTTACAGCTCAAGCTGATAATACATCTTTAGTAATTGTAACTGGAGGATCAACAAATCAAATAAAAGTAAATGGTACATCATTTGCTCCAACAGATGGGGTTATTGTAACTACTGTTAATAAAGGTGAAGTCATTATTGAAAAGGGTAGTGGCGAAGGATTAATTTATTTAGTTATTGTTGGATAAAATTTAGGGTCTCTTATGAGACCCTTTTTTTAAAAATTGTTTTTTATTGTTATATTATCAAAAATCTTTTCTTTTAATGGACAAAATGTTTTAAAATTATGAATAAATTGTTTGAATTATTGATATTTGCTAAAAATAGTTTTATAATATTATTTGCAAAAAAATTTACTCATTAGGAGGGAAAAAATGAGCAATAAAAGAATGGCTATAGATGGTAACTATGCTGCCGCATATTCATCTTATGCATTTACAGAAGTTGCAGGTATTTATCCTATTACTCCATCATCACCAATGGCTGAGTATACAGATGAATGGGCTGCAAAAGGTCAAAAGAATTTATTTGGTATGCCTGTTAAGGTTGTTGAAATGCAATCTGAAGGAGGAGCTGCTGGTACAGTTCATGGTTCTTTACAAGCAGGTGCTTTAACAACTACTTATACAGCATCACAAGGTTTATTATTAAAAATTCCAAACATGTATAAAATTGCTGGTGAATGTTTACCAGGTGTTATTCATGTTTCTGCTCGTGCATTAGCTGCACAATCATTAGCAATTTTTGGTGACCATCAAGACGTTATGGCATGTCGTCAAACTGGTTTTGCAATGTTATGTTCAAATTCTGTTCAAGAGGTTATGGATTTAGCTGGTGTTGCACATTTATCTGCAATTAAATCAAGCATTCCATTCTTACATTTCTTTGATGGTTTCAGAACTTCTCATGAAGTTAATACAGTTGAACCAATTGATTATAAGGTATTCAACAAATTATTAGATAAAGAAGCTGTTGCTAAATTTAGAGCTGAAGCTTTAAATCCAGCACATCCAAAGACTAGAGGAACAGCTCAAAATGATGATGTATATATGCAAACACGTGAGTTACAAGCTCAAAAATATGTTGGTGTATATCCAGTTGTAGAAAAATATATGAAGGCTATTTCTAAAGAAACAGGTAGAACTTATGCTCCATATCAATATTATGGACATCCAAAAGCTCAACGTGTTATTGTTGCTATGGGTTCTGTAAACCAAGCTGCTGAAGAAGTAGTTGATTATTTAAATAAAAATGGCGAAAAGGTTGGTCTTGTAGAAGTTCATCTATATCGTCCATTTGTTGTTAAGAAATTCTTAGCAGCATTCCCTGAAACAGTTAAAAAGATTGCTGTTTTAGATAGAACTATTGAACAAGGTTCTTTATATGAGCCTTTAGCATTAGATGTTAAGGCTGCTTTTGCTGATGTTAAAGATGCACCAAAGATTGTAGCTGGTCGTTATGGTTTATCTTCTAAAGATACAACACCAGATATGGTTAATGCTGTATTTACTAATTTAAAGAAAGCAAATCCAAAAGATCATTTCACATTAGGTATTAATGATGATATTAATTATTCATCTTTAGAAATTGGAGAACCTATTGATGTTGCAGATCCTTCAACTACAGAATTATTATTCTTTGGTTTAGGTGGAGATGGTATCGTAGGTGCTTGTAAAAATATTTCTAAGATTGTTGGTGATTATACTGATTTATATGCTCAAAGCTATGCAGCATATGATTCTAAAAAATCAGGTGGTTCAACTAGATTACATTTAAGATTCTCTAAGAACCCAATTAGATCTACATATTTAGTTAATAAGCCTCACTTTGTTGCATGTACAACTGATGCATATTTAGATAAATTCGATATGATTGATGGTTTACGTGATGGTGGTACTTTCTTATTAAATACTGAAGTAGATAAAGATAATATCGAAAAGAGATTACCTAATAAATATAAGAGATTATTAGCTCAAAAGAAAGCAAAATTATATATTATTAATGCATATGATGGTGCAAAGCAAGCTGGTTTCCGTGCTGGTTTAGGTGTTAATACAATTATCCAATCAGCATTCTTCAAATTAAACCAAAATATTATGGATTATGAAGAAGCTAAGCAACACATGAAGGATTTCGCAACAAAGACTTATTCTAAAAAAGGTGCTGATGTTGTTGCTCAAAACCATTTAGCTATCGATTTAGGTGGTTCAATGCCAGTTGAAGTTGAAGTTAAACCTGAATGGGCTAATTTAACTGATGAAGTTAAGAAAGTAGATATGTCTCGTCCAGCATTCGTAAGAGAAATTGCTGATGTTATTAATTCAATTAAAGGTGATTCATTACCATTATCTGTATTTGCTAAATATGGTGATGATTGCCATATGCCACAAGGAACTGCTGCATTAGAAAAACGTGGTGTTGCAACAGCTGTACCTCTATGGCAAGCAGAAAATTGTATTGGATGTAATTCATGTGCATTCTCATGTCCACATGCTTGTATTCGTCCTTTCTTAGCAACTGAAGAAGAAGCTTCTAAAGCTCCAGCAGGTGCTCAATTTAAAGATTTAAAACAATATCCTGGTTATAAATATCATTTAGCTATTTCTACACTTGATTGTACAGGTTGTGGTGTTTGTTTAACAGTTTGTCCTGTTAATACAAAGAATGCTGATGATAAAACAAAACAACCACTTGTTGCTCATTCTATGGCAAAATCAAGAGCTGCAAAAGAAGAAGTTGTTGCTCAATATTTCTTAGACAATGTTCCTTATAGAGGAAATGTTGCAACAAAGGATGGAAAAGTTATAAATTCTTCATCTATTCAATTCAATAAACCATTATTTGAATTCTCTGGCGCATGTGGTGGTTGTGGTGAAACTCCATATGTTAAAGCTGTTTCTCAATTATTTGGTGATAGAATGCTAGTTGCTAATGCAACAGGTTGTTCATCAATTTATTCTGGTTCTTATCCTTCTTCACCTTATACAACAAATGCAGAAGGTAGAGGTCCAGCATGGGCAAATTCATTATTTGAAGATAATGCTGAATTCGGCTTCGGTATGAGAATGGCTGTTGAAACATTAAGAGATAGAATTCAAACTGTTATGGCTTTAAATGAATCAAAGATGCCTGAAGAAGCTAGCGCATTATGTAAAGAATGGAGAGAAAATAGATCTAGCGGTGAAAAGACTAAAGAATTAGCTCCAAAGATTATTGCTGCAATGGAAGCAATCGATAAACCATATGCAAAAGAAATTTTATCATTAAAAGATTATTTAGTTAAAGTTTCTCAATGGATCATTGGTGGTGATGGTTGGGCATATGATATTGGTTATGGTGGACTTGACCATGTTATTGCTAATAATCAAGATGTTAATATTTTAGTTGTTGATACAGAAGTATATTCAAATACAGGTGGTCAAGCATCTAAATCTTCAAGAACTGGTGCTATTGCTAAATTCGCTGCTGCTGGTAAACCAACATTCAAAAAAGATTTAGCTTCAATTGCTATGTCTTATGGTCATGTTTATGTTGCTACAGTATCTCATGGTTATAATCAAGCACAAGTTGTAAAAGCTTTAAAAGAAGCTGAAGCATATGATGGTCCATCAATCGTAATTTGTTATGCACCATGTATTGCTCATAACATTAAAAAAGGTTTATTTATGAGCCAAATGGAAGCTAAGAAAGCTACAGAATGTGGATATTTCCCAACATTCAGATATAATCCTTTATTAGCAAAAGAAGGAAAGAATCCTTTCCAAATGGACTCTAAAGAACCTGATTGGACAAAATATAATGACTTCTTAATGAATGAAGGTCGTTATAGTCAATTAGTTAATATCAACCCTGAAAAAGCTCAAGAGCTTCTTGAATTAAATATTAAAGATGCTCAAAAGAGATATAATCATTATGTTGAATTAGCTAATAAAGAATTCCCTAATAAGTAATTAATATATTAAATCTCCAAGAATTAAATCTTGGAGATTTTTTTTAATATATAAATTTTGAAAAAAATGTAATTTAGTTTATAATAAAATAAATGGATATTTTAATAAAAAAATATTTTATTTTTGTGTTAATTTTTCCTTTATCAATTTTAAAATAGAATTATAATATCATATGCAAGATTCGAGGTGGGAAAATGTTTAAATTTATAAAAAGTGTTTGGTGGTTAGTTAAAAAAAATTGGTATAAATATTTAGCAGTTTTATTTTTTGGCGCTACATTAGCAGTTTTAAATCTTTTTCCAGCAAGAATAATTGGTAATTTAACAGAAGGAATTGAAAATGCTTCATTAAATGGTACAACTATTACAAAAGAATTTTTAATAAAAGATATTTTAATTCCTTATTTAACTGTTATTATTTTGATGTATTTAGTTGCGATTTTTAAAAGAAATTCTCAAAATATTTTAACAACAACAATTTATTATGAGCTTCAAAATAAATATATGAAAAGTATATTATCTCAAGATGGCGCATTTTTTGAAAAATACCAATCTGGTGATCTTTTAACGAGAGCCTTAGGAGATATAAATACTGTTAAATTTTCAGCAGGAAATAGATTGCTTAATATATTTAATGAATCTCTTACTGTTATTGTTACTTTTATTGCGATGATTTTAATTAATCCACTTTTAGCTATATGCTCTTTTTTACCTTTATCTTTGATATTGATATCAAATATAATTTTAAAAGGAAAGGTAAAGAAAAATTGGAAAAAGGTTAGAGAAAAGCATTCTGCAATGAATAATGTTGTTTTAGAATCTGTAACTAATGTTAGAACTATTAGAGCATATTCTAAAGAACAAGATAATTATGAAAAAAATTTAAGATATAGCCAAGATGCTTATGAGGTTGAATTATCAAATTTAAAAGTAAATGTTGTTTTTGAAGCATTATTTAAATTTATTGTTGCTATATCAACTTTAATTTGCTTTTCATTAGGTGCATATTTTTATTACATAGGTTATATTACAAAATTATCAGATTTAGTTAAATTTGTAATGTATTTAGGCCTATTCCAGCAACCTTTAACATCTATTGGTAATATGATTAATAATTTTTATCAATCATTAATTTCAGCTGATAGATTAAATGAAATTTATGATTCTATTAATACTGTTGTTGATAAAGATAATTTAGATATTGAATCAATTGAAAAAATTGAATTTAAGAATTTTAAATTCCATTATCCAAATGATGAATTCAATTCTTTAAATAATATTAATCTTGTTATAAATAAAGGAGAAACAATTGGTATTGTAGGTAAAACTGCAAGTGGAAAAACATCATTAGTAAGACAGCTTGTAAGACAGCTTCCAACAGAAGATGATTCTATTTTTATAAATGATAAGCCAATTGAATGTTATAAAAAAGAAGAAATAAGAAAATTTATATCTTATGTTCCACAAGAGCATGTATTATTTTCAAGAAGTGTAATTGATAATGTAAGATTAGGAAAAGATAATGCCACAGATGATGAGGTTAATCAAGCTATAAAAATGGCTGATTTTGATAAGGATATAAAAGATTTAAATGATGGTTTAGATACAATAGTTGGTGAATATGGTGTAACATTATCTGGTGGACAAAAGCAACGTTTAGGTATTGCTAGAGCATTTTTGAGAAATTCAGATGTATTAGTTTTAGATGATTCATTATCAGCAGTTGATGGTACAACTGAGGCTAATATAATTAAAAATTTAAAAGAATATAGATCTGGTAAAACTAATATAATAGTTTGTCATAGACTTTCAGCTGTTGCTCATGCTGATAAGATTATTGTTTTAGATGAAGGACAAATAGTTGAAGAAGGAAATCATGATGATTTATTAAAAGAGCATGGCTGGTATTATGAGCAATACATCGCCCAACATTTTAAAGGGGAGGTGGAATAATTATGTCAATGACGAAAAAACGTTTAGCAGAAAAGCCTAAGCATATATTAAAAAAATCTGCTTTATTTAAAAAGACCATTCCATATATTAAAAAATTTAAAGGCTGGTTTTTATTAACAATTATTTTATGTATTATAACTGCATTATTATCAGCATTCACTCCATTTATTACTAAAGAAATATTAGATAATTATTTGCCTGATGAAAATTATAAAATGGTAACATATGCCCTTATTTTATATGCACTTATTGCAATAATATTGCTATTTTCAAGATATTTCTTCGCTTTTGTAAATACATTAACTGGAATGAAAATAGAAAAAACAATAAGAGAAGAGGCAATGTATAAAATCAATAATCTTCAGGTTGATTATTTTAATCTAGAACCTGATGGAAAAATTGTATCAAAAATAACATCAGATTCATCTGGTGTAAGAAATTTTTATACAAAAATGTTTGATATTTTTAATGCATTGATTAATATTGTAGTAGTATATTGTTCAATTATAATTTTAAATCCAATGCTTGGATTAATTACATTAGTAATAGTTCCTATTATTGCATTATGGATAACAATTTATCGTAAATGGGTTCATAAATATTTTGTTGAATTAAGAGAAACAGGATCTAGAATTACAGGTAAGCTTAATGAAAATATTACTGGTACATTAATAATTCAAGATTTTAATCAAGAAGAAAATATTTTAAATGAATATCAAGCTTTAACAAAAAAATATGTTAAAAATGAAAGAACAGCAACAAAAATAAATATAGCTTTCGGTTTTGAATTATTACAATTTTTAAAGCGTATTTTAGAAATTTCACTTTTAATGTATTTAGGATTTACATCAATTAGTATAGGAGGAAATGTATTTGGTATTGGTTTAATAGCAGCCTTAGTTGAAAATTTGGATAAAATGATTAACCCATTTAATACAATTTTCAATAATTTAAATGAATTAGAAGATTCAATGGTTGCTGCAACAAGAGTATATGATTTATTAGATGAGCCAAATGATTCAAGAATTACTGATGGAGCAAAAGCACCTAGAATTGAAGGTGATGTTGAATTTAAAAATATTTATTTTGCATATGTTGAAGGAAATGATGTTTTAAAGGATTTTTCTTTAAAGGTTGAAGCTGGAAAGACTATAGGTATAGTTGGGGCAACGGGTTCTGGTAAATCATCTTTAATGAATTTATTATTAGGATTTAATGATTATCAAAAAGGTGAAATATTAATAGATGGAGAACCTATTACTTTATATAATAAAGCATCAATGAGAAAAAACATGGGTATAGTTTTACAAACACCAGCTTTATTTATGGGAACATTGAAATCAAATGTAACATTTGAAAGAGATTATTCAGATGAGGATGTAATAAAAGTAATTGATGCCGTTGGTGCATCTTATATGTTAGATAAATATAAACAAGGACTTAATATGCCAATAAGCTTTAGAGGTGAGAATTTAAGTCTAGGTGAAAAGCAATTAATTGCTTTCGCAAGAATTTTATTAAGAAATCCTAAAATTTTAGTTTTAGATGAAGCAACTGCTAATATAGATTCTGAAACAGAAACAAAAATAAAAAAAGCAATGGATGTTATTGCAGAAGGTAGAACAACATTTATAATAGCTCATAGACTTTCAACAATTCAAAATGCAGATGAAATAATAGTTTTAGATCATGGTAGATTAGTTGGAAAAGGAAATCATGAATATTTATATGAAAATTGTATCCAATATCAAAAAATGTATGATAGTCAAAGCTGAAAATATAATTTAATATATTCTACATTAACTATAAGCACCTTATTTATGATATAATATTTTTAAATGAGGTGTTTTTTTATGAAGACAAAGATTTTTGTTTGTAGTTCTTCATCAATGGATGAAATTAAACATAATGAAGACATTGAAACAATTCCATTTATATATAAATTTTCAGATGATGAAATGTTTGAAGATATAAATGAATTAACTGTTGATGCTGTTTATAATAGGCTTAGATTTGATAAAAATTCAAATGTAGACATTTTAACTAATAGCTATGAAAGAGTAAGCCAATATTTAGCTAAAGCTAAAGAAGATGGTTATGATAATGCTTTTTTTATTTTACCAAATAGATCAATTGTTAATTTAGATATTCCAGTTAAAATTGCAATAGAAGATAATAAAAATATAAATGCTGTTATGTATCAATCAAATGAAATATCAATCCCTTTATCATATATTGCATTATATGCATATGAAACATTAAAGAATGGCTCATCTTTAATTGATACTTGGAATGAATTAGCAAATTTAGAATCAAGATCAAATATTTTTATTTTTACACCTTCTATAAAAAATGAAAGAATTAATAATTTTGAAAATGTATTTAAAAATGGAACATATCAAATATATAAGGATGGAAAATTATTAAAAACACCAGATGTAAAAAAAATAAATGCATTAGAAGTTATGCTTGATGAATTAAAAGATGAGATTTCAGGGAAAAAAATATATCCTTTTATTTTATCTTCAGATAAATCATCAAAATATAATGAAATATTATATAATGCATTATTAGAAATAAATGATGATATAAATAAAAATTCTTTTGATAAAATTAGGATTTTTAATTTACCAATTTATTTTGGAATAAAATGTGGTATTAATTCAATTGCGATAGGATATATTGAGACTAAAGAAGGAATAATTATTGAAAAAAAGTAGTTTTATTGGTATTATATTTCTATCGAATTAATAACTAAAGCTAAAGCTTTAGGAGGAATAGGTATGAAAGTATTAATTGTTGGCTTAGGTCTTATGGGTGGGGCTTACGCATATAGATTAAAAAATAAAGGATATACTGTATATGCAAATGATTTAGATGAAGAATCTATTGAATATGCAAAATCTCATTCTTTTATAGATGATGGTAGTGTTAATGCAAAAGATTATATTGAAATTGTTGATATAATTATTTTAGCAATATATCCTCAAGCAATTTTAAATTTCTTAAAAAATAATTCTAAATATTTTAATAAAAATCAAATAATAACTGATATATGTGGTGTTAAATCATCATTTGTTTTAGAAGCAACAAAATTATCAGAACCCGCAATTTATTGTTCTCACCATCCAATGGCAGGAAGAGAAAAAAGCGGAGTTAAATATTCAAAGGAATGTAAATTTGAAGGAGCTAATTTTTTAATTACTCCTACTTTAAAAACACCTTATTCTGTTGTTCAAACATTAACAAAATTAGGTAAAGATTTAGGATTTAAAAATATTACGGCAATGGATATTTATGAGCATGATAAAATGATTGCTTTTACAAGTCAGCTTGCACATGCTATTGCTGTTGCACTTGTTAATTCTGATAACAATCCTGATAATACAAAAAATTATATTGGAGATTCATATAGAGATTTAACAAGAATTGCTATGATAAATGATACATTATGGAGTGAATTATTTTTAGAAAATAAAGATAATTTAGTAAAATATATTGATTCATTTGAAAAAAATTTAGATGAAATTAAATGTGCTATTAAAAATGATGATAAAAAAGAATTAGAAAAATTATTTAAATCATCTACTGTTATAAGAAAAGAGATGGAAAAGAAATGAAGGAATTAGAAGTTAAACTTAATACCAATTCATATAAGATAATAATCGAAGATGGATTGCTAAACCATCTTTCTTTTTATATAAAGCAGGTATATCAAAATAATAAAATATTTATTATTACAGATGATAATGTTGAAAAATTATATTTAAATAATGTTATTAAATCTTTAGAAAAAGATTTTATAGTAGATTATGTTATTATTCCTCATGGTGAAAAATCAAAATCAATTATTACATATGCTGATGTTTGTGAAAAATTAATTGATAAGGGTATAAAAAGAAATAATTTATTAATAGCATTAGGTGGAGGAGTAGTAGGAGATTTATGTGGTTTTGTTGCCGCAACATTATATAGAGGATTACCATATGTTGGAATACCTACATCACTTCTTGCTCAAATGGATTCATCTATAGGTGGTAAAACTGGAATAGATTTTTATAATTTGAAAAATATTATAGGTGCTTTTAAGCAACCTAAAATGGTATTAATAGATCCACTTACATTAAATACATTAGATAAAAGAGAATTTAATAATGGTATGGGAGAATTAATTAAGCATGGAGCTATAGGAAATGCTAATTTATTAAATATGCTTAAATCTAAACCAAGAATTGATGAGAATATAATTGCTGAATCATTAAGCGTTAAAAAGAAGGTTGTTGAAGCTGATGAATTTGATTTAGGCGATAGAATGAAATTAAATTTTGGTCATACATTTGGCCATGCAATAGAGCTTAAATATAATTATAAGCATGGTGAGGCAGTTGCTATTGGAATGCTTATGGCTTTAAGAATTGGAATTAAATTAAAAATAACAGATGAAGAATGTTTAAATGAAATAGAAAATATTTTAAAATTATATGATCTTCCTTGTGATTATTTTGATTATAATGATTATTTAGATGATATTATTTATGATAAAAAAAATATTGCTGGTGTTATTAATTTTATTTTTTTAACTCATTTAGGCGAATGTGTAATTTATAAAATTGATGAAAATAAGCTTAAGGAGAAATTAAATGAATGTTAGAATAAAACCAGGCCTATTAAAGGGAAATTTAGTTATTCCTCCTTCAAAAAGTTTATCTCATAGAGCAATTATTGCTGCAGGATTAGCTAAAGGTAAAAGCGTAATTAGTAATGTTTTATATTCAAAAGATATTTTAGCAACTATTGATGCTATTAAAGCTATTGGAGCTAAAGTTAAAATTGATGGTGATAAAATAATTATTGAAGGAAATGGCTATGTTAAAAGGATAAATGATGTAATTGATTCAAATGAATCAGGTTCAACAGTAAGATTTATGATTCCTATTGCATTAACATGTGATGAAGAAATTACTTTTGTTGGAAAAAATAATTTAGTTAATAGACCATTAGATTCATTTTTAGAAATATTTGAAAATCAAAATATTAAATATGAAAAAGAAGAAAATAAATATTTACCATTAAAGGTTTATAATGGTATTAAGCCTGGAATTTTTAAAATAAAAGGTGATATATCATCACAATTTATTACAGGATTATTATTTGCACTTCCTCTTTTAAAAGATGATAGTAAAATTATTATTACAACAGAATTAGAATCAAAAGGATATATTGATTTAACAATTGATATTCTTAATATGTTTGGTATTGAAATTATTAATAATGATTATAAAGAATTTATTATTAAAGGTATGCAAATTTATAAACCATGCGATTATCAAATTGAAGGTGATTTTTCACAATCAGCCTTTTTCTTAGTAGCAGATGCAATAGGATCTGATATTAATTTATTAGGAATGAATTTAAATTCACATCAAGGTGATAAAAAAATAATTGAAGATTTAAAGCAATTTGGTGTTGAAATAAAATATGAAAATAATATTTTAAAAGCAATTCCATCTAAATTAAATGCTGCTACAATTGATTTTTCACAATCACCTGATTTAGGTCCTGCAATAGCTATTTTAGCTTCTTTATCAAGTGGAAAAACTGAATTTAAGAATGCATCACGCTTAAGAATAAAAGAATGTGATAGAATATCTTGTGTTAAAGAAGAATTAGAAAAATTAGGTATTAATATTAAAGAAAATCCTGATGGAATGATTATTGAAGGAAAAGAAAATATAAAAGGTGGAATTTTAAATTCACATAATGATCATAGACTACGGATGAGTTTTTCTATATTAGCAACAGTTGCAACATCTGATATAGTAATATTAAATGCTGAATGTGTATCAAAATCATTTCCTAATTTTTTTGAGGTTTTTGAATCATTAGGAGGCAAAATTATATATGAATAATTTAGAAAATGCTAGAAATACAATTAATGAAGTTGATGAAGAATTGATTTTATTATTTAAAAAAAGAATGGAAGCTTCTAAAATAATAGCAACATATAAAAAAGAAAATAATATTCCAATATTAGATGAAGAAAGAGAAAAAATATTATTTAAGAAAAATTTAGAATTATTAAATGATAAAGAATTAGAAAAATATTATTTAATTTTTTTAGAGGGTGTATTAAATGCATCTAAAAATTATCAAAAGGATTTGATGGAAAAGTGAAATTTGCTCTTTTAGGTGAAAAATTAGGTCATAGTTTTTCTCCTTTAGTTCATAATGAAATATTTAAAGATTTAAATATAGATGCAACATATGAATTAAAAGAAATAGAAAAAAATGAAATAGAAGAAACATTAAATTTATTAAAAGAAGGAAAATATAATGGAT
>CAJOQR010000026.1 GCA_905236965.1 uncultured Acholeplasmatales bacterium
GCTTTTAATTTTCCATCATCTATTAATTTCACAATTTGTTCATATAATTCTAAATATCTTGGTTTTTCATTTTTAAAAATTATTTCCATGGTATTATCATCTCCTTTTAAAATATAATATTTAATAATACCAGTTTTTATTATAATATATAATAAAATTACTTTCAATTAGACAAAAATAGTGTTAAAATCAAATTAAATTGGAGGCTTTTATAATGGGTAAAACTGCACGGTGTATTAAAATAGTTCAAATATTAAGTACAAGAGAAATTGTTAACACTAAGGAATTAGCTTTAGTGTTAGAAACAAATCCTAGAAATATAAAAGAATATATAAAAGAATTAGAAGAATGTGGCTATATAATTTATTCTATAACAGGAAAAAATGGTGGATATAAATTAGATAAAAGCGAAACAATTCCTTCTTTAAAATTAACTTTATCTGAAAAAATGGTTTTACAAGAAGGAACACAATTTTTAAGGGATAGTAATTATTTAAATCAAAATGCTTTTGATGAGGCAATTGGAAAAATATTTTCATCTATTTCTTTAACAGAAATAACTCCTACATCTATTTTAGAAAGATATCCTTTAAAAATGCCTAAAAATGAGCTTCAAAAAAGATATGTAATTTTAAAGGATGCGATTGATAATCAATTAATATGTAAAATTTTATATAATAACAGTAAGGATGAACAAAAATCACATATAATAGAACCATATAAGCTTTATGCATATAATGGAAATTGGTTTGTTTTAGCATATAATGAATCAATTAATGAATTTGGATATTTTAAATTAAATAGAATAGAAAAAATTGAATCTACAAGAAATCATTTCACAAGAATGAAATCTTATGATGAAAAGGATTATTTAGATGAATTTGGAATGATTCAAAATGGTGAATATTATAATATTAAGGTTGAATTAACTGATTTATATCAAGTTATTTCTGAAAGAATTTATGGAAAAAATCAAAAAATTGAAAAAATTGATGACCATAAATCTATTTTAGAATGCTCTATGCAAAATAAAGAAATGATAAAATCATTTATTTTAAGCTTTGGAAAGAAAGCTAAAGTAATATCACCAGATTGGCTGATAGAAGAAATAAATGATGAAATAAAAATTATGAATGAAAATTATGGTGATATAAATGATTAAAAATGTTTTTTTTGATTTTAATGGAACATTAATAGATGATGTTGATTTATGCTTTAATTTATTAAATGAATTTTTAACAGAACAAGGCAAAGAAAAAATAACTTTAAAAAGATATAAAGAAATTTTTAGATTTCCTATAATTGAATATTATAAATTAGCTGGTATTGATTTAGATTATGAATCATATGAATCATTATCTATAAAATTTATAAAAAAATATCAACCAGCATCACTTAAGTGTGGTCTTTATAAAGAAGTTATTCCAACATTAGAATATTTAAAAGAAAAGAATATTAATTGTTATATTTTATCAGCAAGCGAAAAAAATAATTTAATTGAACAATGTAAAAGCTATGATATAGATAAATATTTTGTTGATATATTAGGTATAGATAATATTAAAGCAAAATCAAAAATTGATATTGCAATTAAATATATGAATGAGCATAAATTAGATAAAAATGAAACAATTTTTGTAGGTGATACATTGCATGATAAAGAAGTTGCTATGGCAATGGGAGTTAGATGCATTTTAGTTTCATGTGGACATCAAAGTATAGATGTTTTAAAAAAATCTGGCTGTAAAATAGTTGATAATGTTAAAGGAATTTTGGAGGAAATATGAAAACATTAATAAATGAAGATTTTAAAGATCTTGAATTAAATGAATTTCCTTATGATAAATTTCATACAGCATTAGGTGAATATCACTTTCTAAAGCCAAAAGGATTTTATGGTAATTGGTATGATCCTATTCCTCTTCATCAATGGAGAGGACTTGATGGAAGCTGGTTAATAACATCTTCAAATGGCAAAAGATATTTAGAACAAAATAGGGGAGATAACACAAAAGGTGCTTTTATTAATGTTATTCCTACTTTAGTTCATAATGAAAAAATATATGCTCCATATATTATTGAATATGATATTAGACTATTAGAAATTGATAAATATTGTGGTGTTGAATTTTTATATAAAACCTCAAGAAATAATTATTTTTTAGGAATTGATGGATCATATTTAACATTATTTAAAAGAAATCAAGAAGAATTTAGGGAAATAAAAAAAATAATTTATAAAATTGATGATTTAAAAACTTATCATTTTAAAATTATAGTTAATAATAATTTAAAAATATATATTGATGGAACTTTATTAATTGATACATTTATCAATTTTGAAGAAGGTATGGGTGTTGCGATAGCTTCTAAATCATGTGCTAGATATTCTGATTTTAAAATTTTATTAGAAGATGAAAATTATATATTGCATGAAAAATTAAAATTAAAAGAAGAAGAAAGATTAAAAAATAAACAAAAAAAATATCCTGAAATGGAATTAATTAAAAAAATTGATTTAAAAAATTTTTCATCAGGAAGACAGCTTAGAATTGCTAGATATAATGGTAAGGTATATTTTTTAATGGCACAGCATCAAAAAAGATATATAAGAGATTCTTTTGCAAGATTATCATGCTTAACATGCTTTGATATAGAAGGTAATATATTATGGCAAAAAGGAGAACCAAATAATTCCTTTGATAATACATTAATATCTTGCGATTTACCTTTTCAAATTGCAGATGTTAATAATGATGGATTATTAGAAGTAATATATTCAATGGATTTTATGATATATTGGGTTGATTTATTAACAGGAAAATATATCGATTCAATGCCTACACCTGTTATTAAAGGAGATCCTTATGTAAAAAATGAGCCCTTTTATCGTTTGAATGTTGATGCAATTAGGGTTGCTGATTTTAAAGGATTAGGATATAAAAGTGATTTTATAATTAAAGATAGATATCAAAATGTATGGGCATTTGATAAAAACCATAAAGAATTATGGAGATATCATAATAAAAATACAGGACATTTTCCTTATATTTTTGATTTTGATAATGATAATAAAGATGAGATGTTTGTAGGATATGATTTAATAGATGATGATGGTAAAATGATTTTTTCTTTGCCTATGGATACTGATCATACAGATGAAATAATATATGTATGTTTAAAAGAAGGAGAAAATAAAAAATTTGTTTTAGCATCAGGAAATGAAGGCTTAAATATAATTAATAGTGATGGTTCAATATATAAGCATAATGATATTGGACACGCACAAAGAATAAGTGTTGCAAAATATGATAAGGAAAAAGAAGGATTACAAATTTTAGCAACATCATTTTGGGGTGGAGATGGAATTATATATTTATTTGATTATAAAGGAAATTTAATAGATGAATTTGAACAAAAAAGCAATGGAAATATAATAACACCAATAAATTATGATGGCGATAATGTTTTAAGCTTATTAAATGCATCTAGTGATGGTGGATTAATTGATGGAAAATTAGATAAGGTAGTTAAATTCCCAAATGATGGACATCCAAATATTTCATGTGAGGCTTATGATATAGATGGAGATGAAATAGATGAAATATTGTGTTGGGATTTAAATGAAATGTGGATATATAAAGCTAAAACATTTAAAATGGGAAAATCATTTGAAAGATATCCTGATTCTGGCTTTTCAAATTATAGAGGAGAATATTTGATTTTGAAAAAATAAAAATATGATTGTTGAAAAAAGTGTAATTATATAATATAATTAAAAAGCATTTTGTTATGGAGGAATTACCATGAAGAGGATTATAAAAAATCTTGCATTGATAGCAATTTTAATATTAGGTTTATTTGAATTAACTGGTTGTTATAATTTTTATAATGATTTTAGTAAAGCAGGTGCAAAAATAGAAAAAGATAATTGCTTTACTGCAATAGAATTATCAAAAGCTAAATCAAAAATAGATGAAAAAGATACATTTGTTTTAGTATTAGGAACTTCAACAAATTCAACATGTGTATCTAGAATTAGCTTATTACAAGAACAAGCTGATTATGCTGAATTTGACAATACATTATATTTTATAAGCATTACTGAATATTGTGATACAGCATCAGGAAGAAAAGAATTAAGAGATACATTAGGTGTTAAAGGATATTCAAATAATTTAACAGGATCTGATATAGTTATTATTGCATATACAAAAGGTGCTATAACATTTGATACATCTTCTAAATTAACTAATGATTCTATTAAATCATTTGTTGAAAATAATAATGTTAATTATTATTCTTTAGCAGCATACATTTTTAATGATTTTGATTTTGAAGCTTAAGACCATTTATGGTCTTTTCTTTTTTTATATGATATAATTTATTGGGTGATAATATGTTTTATATCCTTTATAATACTCAAAGCGATAATAAAAATTTATTAAAAAAAATAGATAAATTATATAAAAATTTATTAAAAACTGATGATTGTTATAAGCTTGATTTAAAAGAAATAGAAAAAAAAGAAATAGTTTTTTTAGAATCACTTGATAAAGATGATATTGTTTATTTATGTGGTGGAGATGGAACATTAAATCATTTTATTAATAATGTTGGTAAAAAGCAATTTATGTGTAAAATATATTTTTATAGCTGTGGGTCTGGAAATGATTTTAAAAGAGATTATGATAATAAAAAATATATTGATATAACAAATATTATTACTAAAATGCCAAAATGCTATATAAATGGAAATGAAAAATATTATTTTGAAAATGGTATTGGTATAGGTATAGATGCTGTTGTATGTAGGAAAAAAAATCAGCTTAATTTTACTTCAGTGAAGAAAAATTATTTTAAAATAGCAATTGATTCATTTAAAAATTTTAGACCTTATAGCTTAGATTTAATATTAGATGATGAAAAAATGCATTTTGATAATGTATGGTTAGTTGTATGTAATAACGGTAAATATTTGGGTGGTGGAATGAAAATGTGCCCTAAGGCTATTAGGGATGATTTAGAATTCGATACTATAATAATTCATGATGTATCTAGAATTAAAATCGCATTATTTTTTCCATTAATTTATCTTGGATTACATATAAAAATTAAAGGTGTTGAATATATTAAATGTCATAATTTTAAAGCTATACCTGATGGTTGTAATATTTTTCAAATGGATGGA
>CAJOQR010000027.1 GCA_905236965.1 uncultured Acholeplasmatales bacterium
GGTGCTATCTTAGTTATCGCAGCTACAGATGGACCTATGGCTCAAACTCGTGAGCACATCTTACTTGCTCGTCAAGTTGGTGTACCTCGTATTGTTGTATTCTTAAATAAGTGCGATATGGTTGATGATGAAGAAATGATCGAATTAGTTGAAATGGAAACTCGTGAATTATTATCAGCATATGACTTCCCTGGTGATGAAATTCCAGTTGTTCGTGGTTCAGCATTAAAAGCATTAGAAGGAGATCCAGCTTGGGTTGAAAAGATTGATGAATTAATGCAAATTGTTGATGATTATATTCCAACTCCAGTTCGTGATTCAGCTAAACCATTCTTAATGCCAATCGAAGATGTATTCACAATCACTGGTCGTGGTACAGTTGTTACTGGTAGAGTTGAAAGAGGTCAAATTAAAGTTAATGACCCAGTTGAAATCATCGGTATTAGAGAAACTCAAACTTCTGTTGTTACTGGTGTTGAAATGTTCAGAAAATTATTAGATTATGCTGAAGCTGGTGATAACATTGGTGCTTTATTAAGAGGTATCAACCGTGATCAAGTTCAAAGAGGTCAAGTATTAGCTAAACCAAAGTCAGTAACTCCTCATACAAAATTTACTGCTCAAGTTTACGTTTTATCAAAAGATGAAGGTGGTCGTCATACTCCATTCTTCTCTAATTATCGTCCTCAATTCTATTTCCGTACAACAGATGTTACTGGTGTTATTACATTAGCTGAAGGTACAGAAATGGTAATGCCTGGTGATAATACAACAATGACAGTTGAATTAATTCACCCAATCGCTATGGAACAAGGTACTAAATTCTCTATCCGTGAAGGTGGTAGAACAGTTGGTGCTGGTTCAGTAGTTGACATTATTGAATAATTTAGTGTTAATATAAAAATTATGGTATCCTTTTGGATACCATTTTTTTATAAAAGAATAAATAGATTATATCTTTAATCTTATAAATAATAAAAAAATAGGTGTGATTTTCACACCTAAATTTAATATATTTTATTATTTTTTAGCAGCTAATTCATCTTTAATTTCAGCTAATAATTTTACAACATCATCAGTTGTTGCTGGTGGAACTGCATTTGCTAAAGCTTCCTCAGCCCGAGCCTTTGCGGCAGCTTCAGCTTCTTCTTTAGCTTTAGCTTCTTCAGGATGAGCTTTAGCCCAAGCTTGATATGCAGCTTGTTCAGCTTTAATTTTTAATTCAGCTCTCTTTTTAGAAACAGATGCTGCAACTTTAACAATAATAAATAATGTAATTGCAATAATTAAGAATGATATTATTGCATTAATAAATGTACCCCAGTCAATAACAGCACTCATATTATAAGTATAAGTTGTGCCATGTAATGTATATTTTGTTAATAATGCATTTTGCCATTGTACAAATGTATCAGAATCCTTTGTAATAGTAACACCTTGTGCATTTGCAAAATTAATTGTTGCTTCTACAATATCAGCAGCAGCAAATTTTTGTCCAATTCCTGCGATTCCTTCTTGTGCAGGATTTGCGGCAGGAAGAACAGTAATTAATCCTTTTAAGCCTCCTGGAACACCCCAAGTACAAACACTTAATAAAATATTAACAAGTGCTGTAACAATAGCATTGAAAGCACCACCAATAATAACGCCGACAGCTAAATCAAGTACGTTTCCTCTAGTGATGAACGCTTTAAAATCTTGCCATAATTTTTTCATTTAATATTCTCCTTTTATATATTTAATTATGTACTAAATTAATTATACTCACTTTTAGATTTGTTTGCAATGTTATAAATGTTTGATTATAATAAAAAAAGAGGTAAAAATATGAAAAAAGTTGTTATGATATTAGGTATAATATTTTCATTTGTATGGATGACAATTATATTTACATATTCAAATCAGACGGGAGATATAGTTGAAAATAAAGCTTCAACAATTATAGATGTTATTATAGAATCAAATGAAAATTATGAGCAAAAAACTGATGAAGAAAAAATATTGATAGAAAATAATTATGAATTTTATATTTCTAAATTAGTGCATGTTTTTGAATATGGAATTTTATGCTTTTTCTTATTTATGGCATTTATATTAATTAAAAAACGTTGGCTAAATTATTTATTTAGTTTTTTTATATGCACATTTTTTGCAATAAGTGATGAATATCATCAAAATTTTATACCTGATAGAAACTCAAGACCACAAGATGTTTTTATAGATATTTTAGCTGCTATAATATGCATTTTATTGTTAGAATTAATTTATACTATATATCATATATTTAAGCCAAAATATAAAACATCGATTTAAAAAAATAAAGGTAGATATTCTATATTAAATTGCACTTTTGTGTGCCTAACGAAGTCATAATAAAAAAAATTAAATTGTTCTATTTTTGACATATTTTATTAGTAATGATATAATAAAACTGTAAATAACTATTAAAAATTTAAAAAATTTGTGCTTTAAATAATTTTTTTATTATTTTTTAGCATATTTAAATTTATTGTTTTTAATCTTTAGGGAGGTTTTATTTATGAAAGATTTTGAAACAAAAGTACCTTTTTTTATAGGTAAAGATTTAAAATATAGTATTGATAATTTAACTAAGGTATTAAATAGAGATGTTGTAATATCTTATATGACATATTTAATTGATAATAAAATACCTTTTACTGTCGCTATAAGTGATATT
This sequence comes from uncultured Acholeplasmatales bacterium, assembly GCA_905236965.1. Lineage (GTDB taxonomy): Bacteria > Bacillota_I > Bacilli_A > Acholeplasmatales > Anaeroplasmataceae > Anaeroplasma. Next base: position 2,699 of record CAJOQR010000027.1, read on the forward strand.
GATAATTTTAAAAATATTAATGATTATTATGGCCATATGACAGGAGATAAGGCATTAGAGATTTTCGCAAAAACTTTAAATGATTCTGTAGAGCGTGGAATTGTAGGGCGTTTTGGTGGAGATGAATTTATAACTATTTTGGAAGGAATAACTGAATATGATGATATATGGGAAACATTCCATAAAGTTAATGAAGATGTTTCTTTAATTAAGCTTCCTATTGAAGAATTAACTATGACTGTAACAACAGGTATTTCAAGATATCCTTTAGATGGTAAAGATGTTGAAGCATTACTTGAAACTGCTGATAAAGCTTTATATAGAGGGAAAATGAAAGGCAGAAATTGCTTTATTATTTATTTGAAATCAAAACATGCAAAAATATTTATTAAAAGAAAATCAGATGAAGCTTTATCTTCACCTCAATTAATAAATAATTGTTTTGAAATTATGAATTCTAATAAAACAGTTATGGAAAAAATAGAAAATTCTGTTCATTTTTTATCTCAAACATTTATGTATGATTATGTTTCTATTCAATCTTCTAAAACAGTTTATTCAGTAATTCATGAATTATCACCTGTAAAAAATTTTGATTATGTTTCTAATGAAATATATATGGGATGTATGGATAATAATGGTTTATTATA
>CAJOQR010000028.1 GCA_905236965.1 uncultured Acholeplasmatales bacterium
AGATATTGATGCTAAAAAAGAAGAATTATATAAATCAATCATTCATTTTAAAGATGTTAAAATAGGTGATGAATTAGATGGAATAGTAAAACAAATTACATCATTTGGATGCTTTGTTGATTGTGGATTTAAGCCATATGGCTTATTACATATATCAAGAATGAGCATAAATAAAATAGAAAATCCATCTGATGTTGTTAAGGTTGGCGATAAGGTTCATGTATATGTTTGTGATATAGATTATGAAAATCATAAATTAGCATTATCCTTAATAAAAGCTTTAGATTTAGGAAAAACCTTAGATGATATAAAAGTTGGCGATGAATTAGATGGAGTTGTTAAAAAAATTACTGAATATGGTGCCTTTGTTGATTGTGGAATTAAAACTAATGGTTTAATTCATATATCAAAAATGAGTGAGGAAAGAATTTTTAGTCCATATGAAGTATTATTAGAAGGCGATAAGGTTCATTGCTATGTAATTGGTGTTGATTATGTTAATAATAAATTATCTTTATCATTGATTAAAGAATAGAAAAAATAAAATCTTAATGCTATAATGATTTTAGGTGAGCTAAAATGAAAAAATTTAAATTATTAATTTTATTTTTATGCCTATCTTTATTAATTCCTTTATCATCATGTGATTTATCTTTATTATTACAAGATTCAAATAAAGAAAAAATAATAGATAATAACACTGATATAAATGATATAACTGATGTTGATGATGATATTGATAAAGATAAAGATATAGAAAAAGAACCAATTGATTCTAAAATTGAAGAATATGATATGAATTTATATTTAATAGATTATCATAACAATTATGGATATAAATCTTTATCAAATGATGAAAATGGCACAATTATGCAAGATATATATTCTAATTTTTATGAAAAATCAAAAACAATTTTATTATCAAATTTAGATTATGATATTTCAACAAAAATAATTGATGGAGCTGAAACTAATTATTTATCTATATATGAATCAGATGATTTTGAAGATGAAAATTTAATATTATATTATACAAGCGTATGGAGTGTATTTATATCTGAAAATCCTATATTTTATTTTTTAACAAATAGTTATGTAATAAGTCAAAAAAATATAACTACAACACAAACGATAGCTGGAGTTACAACAACAACTTCAAAAACAACATATTCATTTGTTTTAATGGGATATTCAGAATTTATTAATTATGATAATAGAGATATAATCAATAAAAAAATAATTAATTTATTTAATCTAACAAATGAAATATCAACATTAGAAAGCGAATATTTAAAAATTAATTTTATTAATAATTATTTAAAGGATAATTTACAATATGCTTTTAAAAATGATGGTATTACTCCTGAGGATAGTTATTGGGCACATAATATTTTAGGATTATTAGATGAAAATAAAGGTGTTTGTGAATGTTATTCTAAAAGCTTTAAATTATTATGCGATTATTATGGTTTAAATGCTATTTCTGTTTATGGAAAAACTATTGAATCAAATTCAGGTCATGCATGGAATTATATTAATATAGATGATATTTGGTATGGTATGGATGTTACATGGAATGATACAACTAATTCTAATAAATATTTTTTATGTTCAAAATCAATTATGGATGATGATCATTTACCATTTGATTCTATATATGGAAAAGAATATCAAGTAGTTTTACCTACACTTTCAAGCTATAATTATTAAAAAAATGATTTCCAAATTTGGAAATCATTTTTTTTATTGTTTATTATTTTTGATCTGGTCTAACAAATATATAATGATTACTTATTTCGCACCAAGAGCTATATAAATTATCATCTTCTCCATAATTGCAAACTAAATCAACATAATATTGACGATTTAAAGAAATCATATTTGAAATATATTCGTTTTCTGATGTGATATTAATTTCATCTAATAATACTAAATTTAAGAAATTAGATGATGTATATTTATTGATAACATCAGAGAATAAATCTTGTAATGTTGAATAAATTTTTGAATCTAAAGAAGTAGAAGCATTACGTTTTGCCTCAATATAATAAATGAATAATTGATTTAATGTTGCTTCAGTTGATGAATCTTCATTATATGAATCAATTGTTATATAAATATTATTATTTGAATCATCTTCATCTTCATAAATTAATAATTTTAATTCTGCTTGATAACCATTAGGATCATCTTTTTCTGCAGAGAATATTAATGAATCTGCACCATCATATGAATTTAATACTAATAAATGATAACCATAAACTGTTTGACATAATGTATCGATTGATATTTTATCAACATCAGTTAAATCAGTTAATTCTCCATCAGTAGGTGTGAAGAATACACCATAGCTACTATCAATATCAGCATCATCTGAAACTGCCTTTGCATATAAATCTTTTACATAATTAGCAAAAGGTAGGACAAAATTAGCTACACTATCTTGATCTACATCACTGCTAGATGATAATTGTTCAGCTCTTAATTGGAAACGGAAAATTGTTTTATAATCATCCCAAGTATCAATTACGCCATCATTATTAACATCTCCAGCTCTTAATTGGCTTCCTTTAGTATATTGTTCTGAAATATAAGATAAAATACTATATAATGAATTTCCAGAATAAGCATCATTTAAAGCTTCAGTATAAATTGCTTTAGCTAAAGATGTAATTTCTTCTTCAAAAATAGTTTTTAAATCAGGATGCTTTTCTAAATATTTATTTGGATCATCAGGAGTACCATCATTATCAAAATCAACATAAATTAAGATATGATCAATATTTACTGAGAAGATTTCATTATATTTAGTATTTCCTGTTTCTAATAATAAAGTCATTAATTCTTTACATTCATCACTCATTGTATAATAAATTGTATCTTCTGTTGAGCGTGATTCATCTTTAATTGCCCATTCATCAAAAATTGTTTCTGATAAATAACTAGATAATGCTGATTTTGCATTAAAATAATATTTTAATACTTCATCCTTAGTTTTATAACCATAGTTAGCAACTAAGAAGTTTTCTAAGCCAATAGATTTTGGATAAGTTGAGTTTTCACTGTTTTTCCATGAATCAATGACTGAATTTAATGAATCTAAATTAGCACTTTGAGTATCAGAATCTAGATAATCATCAATATATTTTGCAGCATAAGATTGTTCAAAATAATCAGTGATTATTGTTGTACCTAATCTTTTTGATGCTAAATCGTAAAAATCTTCAACAGTAAAATATTCATCATTTAATTTGAAAATATAATTTTCATTAAATTGTGATTTATCAATTAATGAATATTCATCTGTATATACATTATAAAATTTTGCTTCAAATATTGGGTCATAAATTTCTAAATCTGAATCCTTGATTAATTTTTTGAAAGCAGTAGAAGTATAACTTGAAATAGAATCTTCAATTAAATTTATTTGTAATTTTTCAATGTAATCATTTTTTTGTTCATCAGTTAAATTTTCCCACTTTAATAAAGTAGAATCACCTGATACATCATATGTTGTTTTATTTCTATATACTAATACATAATTTCCTGATAAGTTTCTAGGCTCAGTTAAGAATTCACCATCTTCTAATACATCTGTTATTAATGATTTAACACCATCAACAACACCACTAAATCCAGAGCTTTCTTCATTTACTGTATAATTAAATACATCATCATCAATTACAAATGGTGTACCATTTATTTGTTGAGATTCATAATAATAATTATATAGAGCTAAATAATCATTTAAAGAAGATATTTCATAATTTGGTGTTCCAAAAACATTTTCTATTGTTTGCATAGCTTCTTTTCTAGATGCAAATGTAATTACTATAGCATTATATGTACCATAATCTTTAAAATAATTATTAAATGTTGTTTTATATTTTTCATCTTTGAATAAATAATATTGATTTTTTGTCTTAGTAGTAGAATCATCACTTTCCAAAATATATTCTTCTTCAGCAATTTCATATATTTTAGAGCCAACATAGAAATCTTCAGCATAATCTAATATATATGAATCTACTATATTAGATCCTTTAACATAATATTTTTCTAAATCAATTAAAATATGTTCTTCATCATTAGCATCTTGAGAAAATGAAATATAAGATGCATCTAAATCATAACCATTTCTATTTTGAGTTTGAATATATTTATAAATTGCTTTTTCATAATCAGAACCAGCTTCTGTTGGTTTTAAATCTATATAATCTTCATATGAAGAAGTAGAAATAATAGATGAAGCTAAAGAATCTGAAATAGATTTATAATATTTTGTTTTTAATTCATCAAATCTTTCACTTGAAATTGGAGTATCACTATATGATAATGCGATTAATTCATCTGAAGTTAATTCATTATAATTTTTAAATATCAAATCATTTACTGCATTAAAATAATCTTTATAATAAGCTTGTTTAATCTTATTTAATACAATATTATATCCATCGCTTCTTAATTTAGTATAAAAAGTATCTAAAGTAAGATTTATATCTTTATCATTGCTTGATGCAATAATACTTGATGTATCAAGAGACCCATAAGGAACTGATGTATTTCTGCTTCCTTCACCACAAGATGCTAAAGTAAATAATGCAGTTAATAGGAAAGCAGGTAATAATAATTTTTTCTTTTTCATTATTTTCTTCCTCCTATTAATTCTGAAAGCTTATTCCACCATTCAGGGAAACTATTACATGTATTTGTTGTATCTAATGCATCATAAATGTATAAATAATCATCAGCTTGATTTTGGTTAACTAATCTTATTTTATCAAATATTGAATCATAATCATTTGAATCAGTAGAATCAACATTAAATGTATAAGATCCATTATTAGATTTAATATATTCTAATACGATTTCTAATTGAGTAGCATCTCCTGTGAATTTTGTTACAACAGGTGCTAAGAATGTAGAGATAGCAGAAGAAATATCAGAAGGAATTAAATTTGAAGAACCTAAAACGATGTTTTCTAATAAATATAATTTAATTTGATTTTTTGTTAATTTATATTCATCGCCATCACCATCGTTATAGATATCTGATATTTTAATATAATTTTCATTATATTTTATAATAATATCTTTATATAAATCATCATCATTATCAGTGCTTGACCATTCTGCAGAAGGTTGATTAGTACCTTCTGTAACAATGATTAAATTATATCCGTCTTTTGTATAAACAATTTGATTATCATTTGGTAAAACGCATGAATCTGATAATGGTTCTATATATTCTGAAGGAGTAGAATCACCAATGAAATATTGGTATGATGCAATTTCTATTCCATTATCATCATAGCTTTTTCCACGACTATAATCATATAATCTTTGTTTTAAAGCAAAATCATAATCTGTTGAAGTATTTGTTACTGTGAAATCTTCTAATTTAACATTTAATCCAACTCTTCTATATTTTGCCCATTTATTTTCTGATAAAATTGGGTTTGAATCGAATTCAACTCTCGCACTATTATTTATTTCATCAACGATTGTTGAAATAGTTGATGAATGTGTATCAGTAGAAGCTGAAAGCTCATTATAAATATCATAAATTAAATTTTTAGCAATTTCTTTAAATGTAACACTATCATATACACCATCGCCATCAAGATCGATTGCTAAAAGTGGATAATCATCCCAAGTTAAATATTCATAATCTGTTGTATCAGAAGGAACCTCATCAGCTTGTCCATCATCATCACAATCTAAATAAACAACTAATCTTTGACCAACCATTGAAAAATAATTTTCATATGCAATATTTGTATAATTATATATAAAATCAATAACTTCATCACTTGAATAATCAACTAATAAATTTATAGATGCAAATTGAACTCTATAATAATCATCAATGATTTGATCAATAGATGCTGTATGGAAATTTAACATTAAGTAATTATATTTTCCTAAAGATGCATTATAAGATGTTGAACCATTAGAGAAATTATATAATAAAGCTTCAACATAATCTGCATATGTATCTCTATCTTTATTTGTTCTTTCATATTCGTCTGAATCTTTTATTATTTTTTTAGATAATAAATCAATTGCAGTTGTTTGACCATTTGTTGTTTCTAATTTGTTCCATAATCCAAAATATGATTCAGAACCACTCTTACCAGCTAATCTAATAGAAGAATCATCTTCTTCATTTGAAACAATATTTAAATTATATGTTACATCATCATATGTAATAGTTGCTAAAATATTAGAATTATCAGGATTTGAGAATGTTTTAGAATAATCTGAATGATTAGATAAATAAGTTATTTCTGTTGCTTCATTATAAATTTTAATCTTACATTCATCAACTTCATCAGATAAATAATTATCAATTTTAGTGCTTGTTATGCTATTTCTAATTAGATAATAACGTAATGCATAATATATATCTTCATTTTCTTCACTGATTATATAATCGATGATATCATCATCTGTATAATCTTCAAAGCTTTCATCATGCTCTTCTTCAAAAAATTTATAAGCAATATAATAAGCACCACTTGCTGATTGAGAAGAAGTTGAATAATTAATAGCATTTAAATCTAATGTATCATATGCATATGTTTTAAATGAATTAGAAATTTTTTCTAGCTCATCTGATGTATAAACTGTTGCTTCAGTTGATTTTAATAAAGAAATTGTTTCATTATATTCATCATCTGAAAAATTAGATAATACATATTCAGTTAATTTTCTTAAATCATTTAATTCAGTTACATCACTTGCACTAGATATTAAACCAGCAGTTTGAGGTAAAGCAGTTGGTAGGGCTTGTCTATATCCACCATATATATAATTATATATTTCAACATAAATTCCTAGTATTGCTTTTGAATAGTTTTCACTAACATTAATGCATTTTTTAACTTGTGTTGTTGTTAAATCATCATAATAATCACAATATTCATTATATGTCATTGAACCAGTTTCAAATTCTGTACCAACAAAATATAATTTTGAACTTGAAATTTTTAATCCAAATGCTCTTAATGTTTCATTATATTCATCAGAATCTGAAAAACGTAATAAAACTAAATTTAAATCATAATCTGCTAAATAATGCTTTTTGAATTGAGAAATATAATCACTTTTGCTAAATGCACCGATTTGATTATCTTCTGCATTATCATCTTCATCATCTTTTTCAATTGCATTTTCTTTAATTTTAGCTTCGGCCAATAATTCTTTAGCATATTTTACATAATATAATTCAGAAACATCTTTAGCAATTGTTAAAAAGAAGTCTCCATCTTTTTGTGAAGTGGCATTTGTTATGTCATCATAATTTAATTCATAACGATAATTGATAAACATTTCATCAATGTATGTTAAGATTAATGATTTCATATTTTTTTCTTCAAGATCATCAACCTCATCCCAATAATCTTCAATATCAAATGAGAAATTGTAAATGTCTTGAATTACATAATCAGTTAATCTTTGATTACATAAATCAACAAAACTATCATATTCATCATCATCAAATAGTTCTTTTTCACTATCTGTTAAACCGTCGTAATTGTTTTTAATCGCAGCTTCAATTTTTTTAATGTATTTATTCAATACAACAACTTCAGTCTGAGATTCAAGTTCAGAAGAAGCGTTCCATTGAAGTTCATTCCATACATCACCTTTTGTGATGTTATAATTTCCGCTTGAAAGATATAAAGCATCTAAATCTAAATAATCATTTAAATTATCTTTCGTAGAGCAAGATGCTAGCGATATAATTAACGCGCTAGATAATGCGACGGACATTATTCTACGTAGCGTTTTATTATTTTTCATTAATAATTTACTCCTTTTCTTTAAATAATCATAGCAAGTTATATCATACCATTATTGAATTTAAAAAGCAATAAAATTTGATAATTTGTATTATAATTATATTATAATAAATTTAGATTTTAACCTTTTAATATTATATAAAATTATGCTTTTTTGATAGTTCATTTGTTTATTTCATTTAAAAAAATATTATGATATAATTTTATACGAGTTGGTGAAATAAAATGAAAATTAGCGTTTTTTCTAGTGGTTCAAGTGGAAATTGTGAATTCATAAGAACTAATAATTTAAATATATTAATAGATGCTGGAATTACAAAAAAACAAATTGATGAAAATCTTTTAGAATATGATTTAACTTTAAACGATATTGATGTTTTACTTATAACTCATGAGCATTCTGATCATGTAAAATCATTAATATCTTTATTAAAATATGATAATATTAAAACTTATATGTCACGCGGAACATATTTTGCATTATTAAAAGAATATAATAATAAGCCTAATTCTATTAATTTATTAAAAAATAGATTTAATAATGGATTAATTATTTTATTAAATAGGACAAATGATTTAGATTATGAAGAAATTAATTATTTAGGTTTAAATATAAAGCCTATTGCTGCATTTCATGATTCACAAGAATGTGTAGGATATGTTTTATTTGATGGTGAAAAATCACTTGGCTTATTAACTGATACAGGATTTGTTCATAAAAAAGTTATGCCTTATTTAATTAATTTAGATTGTTATATTTTAGAATCTAATCATGATCCTGAAATGCTTATGGCATCTTCAAGACCATATTATTTAAAGCAAAGAATTTTATCTGATTATGGTCATTTATCAAATCAAGATTCTATGGCAGCTTTAGTTAAATTAATTGGAGATAAAACTAAAATTGTTATGCATGCTCATATATCAAAAGAATGTAATTTAGCTGAAATTGTTGAATTAACAAGAAAAGCTGTTTTTAAAGAATATGGATTAGCAACCTTAGATATTAAATTTGTTATATTGCATGATTATAAATCAGAGGATTTTGAAATATGAAAATAACTATATTAAGTGTTGGAAATATTAAAGAAAAATATTTAAAAGATGCAATTTTAGAATATTCAAAAAGAATATCAAAATATTCTTTAATTGAATTTATAACAGTAGAAGATGAGCCAATTAAGGATAATGCTTCTTTAAAAGAAATTGATTTAATAAAAGAAAAAGAAGCAAAAAAATTATTAAAAAAATTACCTTCAAATAGCTTTAAAATCGCTCTAAATTTAAAAGGGGAAATGCTATCAAGTGAAGAATTAGCATCTAAATTTTTAGATATTTTTTCTTATAATAATTCTCATATATGCTTTGTAATTGGAGGATCACTTGGACTTGGTAATGATATTTTAAAGGAAATGGATTATCATTTATGTATTTCTAAAATGACTTTTCCTCATCAGCTTGTAAAGGTTATTTTACTTGAACAAATTTATAGAGCATTTAAAATAAATAATAATGAAATTTATCATAAATAATTGAATAAAAATGATATTTTAATTTGAGCCTAAAAATAGGCTCATTTTGTTTTGTTTAAGAGCTTATTTTGTTGACTATCTATTTATAAAATGATAAAATACAATCGAATATTGCGTGAATTAATAATGCGCATTTTGGAGGTTATAAAATGGATATTCAAAATTTACCTAAAATTAACGAAGTAAATAAAAAAGAAAACAAGCCTGTTAAGGTTTTACAATTTGGAGAAGGTAATTTTTTAAGAGCTTTCGTTGATTGGATTATTAACTCTGTTAATAAAGCAACAGATTTTAATGCAGGTGTTGCAGTTGTGCAACCTATTAAAGAATTTGGACGTGTTAAAGAATTAGGAGAAGCTGATGGCTTATACACTTTATATTTACAAGGCTTACAAGATGGTAATGCTGTAAGACAAAGTGAAGTTATTAAATGTATTCAAGATACATTAAATCCTTATTTAGATTATGAAAAATATTTAAAATATGCTGAATCTGAGGATTTACAATTTGTTATATCTAATACAACAGAAGCTGGTATAGCATTTGATCCTAATGATACTGATTTAACAACTACACCAAATAGCTACCCAGGAAAACTTTTAGCTTTCTTAGAAAGAAGATATAAAACTAATAAAAAAGGTTTATTCATTATTCCTTGTGAATTAATTGATCATAATGGTGCAACTTTAAAAGAAGTTTTAATTAAGCTTGCTAAGCATAATAATATGGATAATGAATTTATTGAATGGATTGAAAATGAAAATAAATTCTATAATACATTAGTTGATAGAATTGTTCCAGGCTATCCAAGAGATAATGCAGTTGAATTCCAACAACAATTAGGCTATCAAGATCAAAATATGGTTGTTGGTGAAATTTTCCATTTATGGTGTATTGATGCCCAAACTGTTTTAGATAAAAAGGTTGCTGCAGCAAATTTAAAAGCATTAAAAGAAGCTTTCCCAACAGAAAAAGCTGGTTTAAATGTTTTATTTGTTGAATCAATTGTTCCTTATAAGCAAAGAAAGGTTAAAATATTAAATGGTTCTCATACAACATTAGTTCCTGTTTCTTATTTAGCTGGTATAGATGCTGTAAAAGAAACAATTGAAGATGATGTTTTAGGAAAATTTGTAAAAGAATTTATTTTTGATGAAGTTATTCCTACAATTGATATTCCAAGAGATCAAATGGAAGCATATTCTAATTCTGTTTTAGAAAGATATATGAATCCTTATGTTCATCATCTATTAATGAGTATTGCTTTAAATTCTTCTACTAAATATAAAGAGAGAGTATTACCTACAGTATTACAAAATATCCAAAATTTAAATAAACTTCCTAAGCATGCATTATTTAGCTTAGCTGCATTAATTGTATTTTATAGAGGTGTTAGACCTGTTGATAATAATGCAGTAATAGCTTTACAAGATACTAATACTTTATTCTTAGATTTATTAAAAGATTTATGGACTAAATATGATAGTAAAGAAATTGATGAAAAAACAATTGTTAAGACAGTTTTAGGCTTAAAAGAACATTGGGGTGTAGATTTAAATACATTTGCTAATGTTACAGATTTTGTAACAGAATCTTTGATTGCTATTTTACAAAATCCAATGAGAGATGCAATTGCTAAAATTATTAAATAATAACATTAGGTGATTTTATGAAAGATTACATTGTAATTAATCCTATTGATAATGTTGCAGTTTGCCTTCGTCCTCACAAAAAAGGTGAAGTAGTTGAAGGCATAACATTAAAAGAAGATATTCCTCAAGCACATAAAGTTGCTTTAAAAAATATTAAAGAAAATGAAAATGTTATTAAATATGGTAACCCAATTGGCCATGCTACAGCTTTTATTGAAGCTGGAATGTGGGTCCATACACATAATGTTGCTACAAATTTAGATGATGTTATTTCTTATGAATATAAACCAAATTATCCTGAGGTTTTAGGATATAAATCTGATAGAACTGTTGAAGTGTATGAAAGAAAAAATGGAGAATATGGCGTTAGAAACGAGCTTTGGATTGTTCAAACAGTAGGCTGTGTTTCTGGTATGGCCCATGATATCATTGAAAATTTTAAAGCAAATTATGATACATCTTTAATAGATGGCATATATACTTTTAATCATCCTTTTGGATGCTCTCAAATGGGTGATGATTTAAGCTTAACAAAAACTTTACTTCAAGATATGGTTAAGCATCCAAATGCTGGTGGCGTTTTAGTATTAGGATTAGGATGCGAAGAAAATATTCCTTCAAAATTTGAAGAAACATTAGGTGATTATGATAAATCTAGAACTAGATTTTTAATAGCACAAGATGTTGAAGATGAAGTTTTAGAAGGTACTAAATTATTAAAAGAACTTTATGATGAAATGAAAAATGATAAGAGAGTTACAAAGCCACTTTCTGTTTTAAAAATTGGTTTAAAATGTGGTGGTTCTGATGGAATGTCAGGTATTACAGCAAATCCACTTTTGGGTAGATTTTCTGATTTCTTATCACTTAATGATGCATCAACAATTTTAGGTGAAGTTCCTGAAATGTTTGGAGCTGAAAAATTATTAATGGCTAGAGCTAAAGATAGAAAAACATATGATAAAGTTGTTGATTTAATAAATAATTTTAAAGGTTATTTTAAAAGACATAATCAAGTTATTTATGATAATCCATCTCCTGGTAATAAAGCAGGAGGCATTACTACATTAGAAGATAAATCTTTAGGATGCGTTCAAAAAGGTGGTGCATCTAAGGTTAATGATGTATTAAATATGGGGGACAGAATAACTGAAAAAGGATTAAGCCTATTGTGTACACCTGGTAATGATTTAGCAGCTGTTACATTATTAGGATGTGCTGGATGTCAAATTGTTTTATTCACAACAGGACGTGGAACTCCTTATGGTGGATTCGTTCCTACTATGAAAATAGCTACAAATACTCTTTTAGCAACAAAAAAGAAAAATTGGATTGATTTTAATGCTGGCGATTTAGTTGATAAAAAAGATATGGATGAATTGCTTGAAGATTTCATTGATTTAATTTGTGATGTTGCATCAGGTAAGAAAAAAGCTAAAAATGAAGAAAATAATTTTAGAGAAATATCAATATTTAAAGATGGAGTATTCTTATAATTTAAGAATAGAAAGAGGATAAAAAATGAAAGATTTTATGGACAAGGATTTCTTGTTAACAACTAAAACAGCAAAAAAGCTATATCATGAGCATGCTGAAAAAATGCCTATTATTGATTATCATTGTCATTTACAACCAAAAGAAATTGCTGAAAATAAAAAATTTAGAAATTTAGCTGAAGCATGGTTAGGTGCTGGTGATAGATATGGAGATCATTATAAATGGAGAGCACTTCGTGCTAGAGGATATTCAGAAGATTCAATTTCTGGAAATATTCCTGGCAAATCTATTGAAGAAAGTGATTATTGCAAATATTTACAATTTGTAGAATCTATGCCATATTTTGTTGGTAATCCATTATATCATTGGTCACACCTTGAATTAAGAAGATATTTTGGTATTAATGATATTATTAATTCTAAAAATGCTAAAAAAATTTGGGATGAAGCTAATGAAAAATTAGAAACATTAACTGCAAGAGAAATGCTATATAAATTTAATGTTGATACAGTTTGTACAACTGATGATCCAGTTGATGATCTTCGTTGGCATAAACAAATGAATGAAGATAAAACATTAAAAGTTAAAGTAAGACCAGCATTTAGACCAGATAAGGCTATTAATGTTGAGCTTGATTGGTTTGAATCATGGGTTAATCAATTAGCAACAGTTGTTGGTTTTGAGATTAAAGAATTAAAGGATTTAGAAAAAGCATTAAGTTCAAGAATTGACTTTTTCCATGAAATGGGTTCACGCCTATCAGATCATGCGCTAGATGTTGTTCATTATGCTCCTGCAACTTATGAACAAGCAAATGCTGTATTCCATAAAGGAATGAA
>CAJOQR010000029.1 GCA_905236965.1 uncultured Acholeplasmatales bacterium
ATATTAAACATTTATATTATAAATATCATCCTAAACGAATTGCAATTGATGGTAATGGGTTAGGCGTTGGTTTAATTGATTATTTAGTAAAAGCCCAATAGACAGAAGATGGATAGTATTTGCAGCCTTTTGGTGTTTATAATTTAGATGAATATCCTGAATATAAACAGTTTATTACGCCAGAAACCTAGAAAGATTTATTATATGTCATAAAAGCAAATGCACCAATTAATACTTAGGCTTACACTTATGCTCAAACTCAAATGTTTAGCGGCAAGATTAGATTTTTAATTGATGAAAGCCTTGCAAAAACTAAATTAATGTCTACCAAAGTAGGACAGAATATGACGATAGATGAAAGAAATGATTATTTGCGACCTTTTATTTTAACGTCAATTTTAAAGTAGCAAACCTTGAATTTAGTAGAAGAAAATTAGGGTGTAAACATTATCTTAAAGCAAAGTAACAGAAGTATAAAAAAGGATAAATTTTCTGCTTTTATTTATGGATTGTATTATATTAGATATGAAGAAGAAATGAGCAAAAAGCGCAAAAAGAGAGATATCTCGGATTTCTTGTTTTTTACCACTAAAAATTAAGGTCAAACTTTGTTAATAATATTGTTTAATTTTTATATATAAATAAAAGGAGAGAAAATTATGCGAGCTTCTAGAGGATAGATAAAAATAGAAGAAATTTTAAAATAGTCTGGATTAGAGTTTGCAGAAGAATATTCTTTTCCTGATTTAGTAAGCCATAATGGTCGTCCGCTTAGGTTTGATTTTGCGGTTTTTAATGATGAACATGAAATTTAGTTTTTAATTGAATTTCAGGGCATTCAACACTATGAAGCTAAAGATATATTTGGCGGATATAGCGGACTAAGAAAACAACAATATAATGATATGAGAAAAAGATAGTATTGTAAAAATCACAATATTAAATTAGTTATCATTCCCTATTGGGATGAAAAATATGTTGATTATGATTATATTATGCGCGCGGCCTATGGTTGGTAAAAGCCAGAAGGAGAGGTAATTAAAATTGGTTAATCGAATGGCTTAGATCAAAAAGAAGGGTTTTAATATGCCGCTTGAAAATGATTAGTAGGTTTTAAGCGCGGTTGATGCTTTTTCTTCTGTTGATTTTACTCAAATGGGTAGGGGAATAAAAGCTCTTAGTGATGCTGTTTTTAAGTTAGGAGATCTGCATCAAGTCAATCCAAGAATTGCAGATAAAAGATAGGTTCTTAGAGCTATTCATCAGTGCGATTATGAAAAAATGAGAGAAATTTCTAATTTCTTTTATAAGACGAGTGGTATTTATCAAAGATTATGTAAATATATGGCATATATGTACAGATATGATTGGAATGTCACTCCTTATTATCCAGAAAACACTGATAAATAGAAAGTGCTTAAAGGTTTTACTAAAGTATTAACATTTTTAGACAATTTTGAAATTAAACAATTTTTTGGAGAAGTTGCATTAAAGGTTATAAGAAATGGTTGCTATTATGGATATTTAATTCCTAAATCAAATGGTGTATCAGTGCAATAGTTACCAATCAAATATTGTAGATCAAGATTTTCCTCAAATGGGCGGCTTCCAATTGTTGAATTTAATATGAGATATTTTGATGATAATTTTTCAAGTACCGAAGAAAGAAATCGTATTCTTAAAGTATTTCCTCCAGAATTTGAAAAAGGATATAAGTTATATAAACAAAAAAAATTAAGTGCAGAGTTTCCCGGTGATGAAGATGGTTGGTATCTTCTTACTGTTGGTTCAGCATTTAAATTCAATATGAATGGAGAAGATTTTCCACCATTTATTTCAGTAATTCCAGCTATTATTGATTTAGATGATGCACAGGCGCTTGATAGAAAAAAATTGCAACAGCAATTGCTAAAAATTATTATTCAAAAGATGCCCATTGATAAAAATGGAGATTTAGTCTTTGATGTTGATGAAGCACAACAATTACATAATAATGCGGTAAATATGCTATCAAAAGCTATTGGTATTGATGTATTAACAACTTTTGCAGACGTTGATGTTGCGGATATGTCTAGTAATTATGCAACAACGGCCTCGGATGATTTATAGAGAGTTGAAAGAACTGTTTATAATGAAGCAGGTGTTTCTCAAATGCAATTTAATACTAACGGTAACTTAGCTCTTGAAAAATCTATATTAAATGACGAAGCATCATTATGGAATTTAATTTAGCAATTTGAAACTTTCTTAAATATATTGATAGAGCCTTTTAATAGTAAAACAATCTATTATAGAGTTCAAATTCTGCCTACAACAATTTATAATTACAAAGATTTAGCAAAGCAATATAAAGAACATACTCAATTAGGATATTCTAAGATGCTTCCACAAATAGCTCTTGGACAATCTCAAAGTGCGGTATTAGCTACTGCTTATTTTGAAAATGATGTATTGGATTTAGTTAATGTATTTATTCCTCCGTTAATGTCTAGTACAATGAATGCAGAAGTGCTTAATAGGAATAAAGATTCTGATGGCGCAGGCCGCCCTGAAAAGTCAGATGATGAAAAATCTGAAAAAACTATTCAAAATCGTTAGAGTATGAATTAATAAAAAATTTTAGGACAAACTTTGTTAAATTAATAGCGTAATTTTTTATAATAAGTAAGGAACTTGAAAGGAGATAAAAGCTATGCATCAATCCGTTGCAACTATCAATTCTCCAGAATTTATAAATCTTCAACCTTTAGATATTAATCCATTAATGTCTAAATGCGAAATTAAAGTGCTTTATTTAGGAGCAAATAGAAACCATAGTTACATTACTAAAGAAGTTGCTACGGAAATGGGGAAAACTCTCCGTGGAGCTCCTATTGTTGGTTATTATAAAGAAAAAAAAGAAGATTTTGCAGATCATGGAGAAAGAAT
>CAJOQR010000030.1 GCA_905236965.1 uncultured Acholeplasmatales bacterium
AAGGGTGTTTCTTCAACAAAGAACGGCCGTGATTCAGAAGCTAAGCGTTTAGGTGCTAAAGCATCTGATGGCGAATTTGTAACTGCTGGTTCAATTTTATATCGTCAAAGAGGTACAAAGATTTTTGCTGGTACTAATGTTGGTCGTGGTGGCGATGATACATTATTTGCTAAAGTATCTGGTACAGTTAAATTTGAACGTAAGGGTAAAGATAAAAAACAAGTTTCAGTTTACCCTGTTGCTGAATAATTAAAATAATGTGCCCAAAAAAGTAATTTTTTGGGCTTGTTTTTTTTCTTTAAAAAGAGGTGATTTTAATGTTTGTTGATATAGCTAAAATGGAAGTTGAAGCTGGAAAAGGCGGAGATGGAATTGTTGCATATAGAAGAGAATTAAAAGTAGAAAGAGGAGGACCATTTGGTGGTTCTGGAGGAAAAGGATCTTCTATTATATTTAAGGGAAGTGAAGGTTTATCTACACTTTTAGATTTAAGATACAATAGAATTTTAAAAGCACCTGCTGGTGAAAAAGGAAAAAACAAAGGAATGACAGGTGCAAATGCTATAGATACTTATGTATTAGTTCCTGTTGGAACAACAATTTTTGATGATGAAACAGGAAAAGTAATAGGTGATATAACAAAAGATGGCGAAGAAGTTTTAGTTGCTAAAGGTGGAAGAGGCGGAAGAGGAAATATGGCTTTCGCAACAGGAATTATGAAATGTCCTGATTTTTCTGAAAAAGGCGAGCCAGGAGAAGCAAAAAAAATAAGATGTGAATTACGTGTTTTAGCTGATTGTGGCTTAGTAGGTTTTCCATCTGTTGGCAAATCATCTTTGATTACTGCTGTATCACGGGCAAGACCAAAAATAGCAGCTTATCATTTTACAACACTAGTTCCTAATTTAGGTATGGTTAAATTAGATGATGGAAGAGATTTTGTTATGGCTGATTTACCAGGTATAATTGAAGGTGCATCTAAAGGTGCTGGATTAGGATTAGAATTTTTAAGACATATAGAAAGATGTAAAGTTATTGTTCATGTAATAGATATGGCAGCTGTTGATGGAAGAAATCCATATGAAGATTATTTATCTATTAATAAAGAATTAGCTGAATATAAAATGAATTTGATAAATAGACCAATGATTATTGTTGCAAATAAGATGGATTTACCTGGAGCAAAGGAAAATTTAGAAGAATTCAAAAAGCATGTTGATAAGAAAATATTTGAAATATCAGCATTAGAAAGAACAAATTTAACTCCTCTTTTATATGAAATAGCTAATACGCTTGATTCAACTGAAGCATTTAGCTTATTTGAAGAAGATGAATTAGATGTTGTTGAATATGGTATAAAAGAAGAAGAGGAATTTTTCCATATTGAAAAAGATTCAGATGGTATATTTAATGTTACAGGAAAAGGATTAGAAAAATTATTTAGTATGACTGATTTTGATAGTGAAATATCACGTCATCGTTTCGCAAGACAATTAAGAACATATGGTCTTGATGATAAATTAAGAAAATTAGGCGTTCAAAATGGTGATACTGTAAGATTATTAGATTTTGAATTTGAGTTTATTGAATAATGGATAAAGGTAATAAAATAATATTATTTTCTGTAATTTTAATCATTTATATATTTTTATCAATTTTAGATTATATTGAATATAAAATATCTTATGATAATGAATTAAATGATGAAAAAATAAATTTTAAAATATTATATCTTTTTCCATGGGCTTTATCATCAATTGGAGCTATATTTGCTCAAATTAAATTAAAATATACCAAAAAATATTTAATAATTAATAATATTAGTGCTTTAATATTTCATATAATTTTATTTATTTTATATTTTATTTTTGTATAAGAAGATATTTCATATCTTCTTTTTTAATTTAAAAATAATTATAAAAATAAAAAAATGTTAGTTTTCTAACATTTTTAATAATTAAAATATTGATCATAAAAATCTTTTGTATATTTTTCATAATCTTCATGTTTTAATGCTTTTAATCCATTAACATTAAATATATTATTTTCTTTTGCTAAATATACAAAATCATTTATATATTCATCATAATCTGTAATAAAAACATTAACAAGCTTTATATTACATTCATTTAAAAAATATAATAAATTATGGTGATCTAATAATACATATTCATCATTTATTATTGCAACAGGAAGATATACATTAGATGGATCAATATATTCTTCAAATATTGCTATTTTATCTAAATCAACAAAAAAATTTGAAGGTTGAATTACTTTAATTGGTAATTTAAAATAAAAAATATCATCAAATGCTTTATAAAAATTATTATTAATATCTTTAAATTTAGTAACATGCTTATTATAAATTCTATATTCATTTATTGCATCTATAATATATTTCATGTCATTATATTTTATTATAGATTTAGTTCCATCAGGAATAAATTCATAATAATATTTAATATTATTATCAATTATAGTAAATGCATTTCCTAAAATTTTAGCTTTTTCTGAATAAAAACTTGATTCTCTATCTCTTATAATTTCCATATGATTCACCAATAAAATTATACAAAAAAATATTATATATTTAAAGATTATATAAGCTTTAAATCTTTAAAATTGTAATTTTTTTAAATATTTAGTATAATATTTAAGAAAATGTAAAAGTGGTGATTTATATGGATAATAAAATTAGAGAAAGAATACTTAAAAATTTAGAACTTAATTCAAGAATTGATTTGCATGATTTAGCAATAATGCTTAATGTTGCAGATGCTGATTTAGCAAATGAAATTCAAGCTATGGAAAATGAAAAAATTATTTGTGGTTATCCAACTTTAATTAATTGGGATAATACAGATAAAGAAGTTGTAACTGCTTTAATTGAAGTAAAAGTAACTCCTCAAAGAGGAATTGGCTTTGATATGCTAGCGGAAAGAATCGCCCGTTTTACAGAAGTCACAAGTGTATATTTAATGAGTGGTGGATTTGATTTTATGGTTTTAATTGAAGGTAAATCAATGAAAGAGGTTGCTAAATTTGTTTTTGACAAATTATCTGCCTTAGATTCTATATTATCAACTTCAACACATTTTGTTTTAAAGCGCTATAAAGATCATGGAGTAGATCTTTTTGATGAAAAAAAAGATGAAAGAATGATGGTGAGTGCCTAATGCGTGACTTTGTTAATAAAGAAATAAAAAAAATTAAGCCATCAGGAATAAGAAAATTTTTTGACGTTGCTAAAGAAATAGATGGTGCTATTTCTTTAGGAGTTGGTGAGCCTGATTTTGATACACCTTGGCATATAAGAGAAGAAGGTATTTATTCATTAGAAAAAGGAAATACAATTTATACATCTAATGCTGGTTTAAAGGAATTAAGAATTGAAATTACTAATTTCATGGAAAGAAAATATAATTTAAAATATGAATGGGATAAAAATGTTTTAGTGACAGTTGGTGGAAGTGAAGCAATAGATTTAGCCCTACGTTCAATGATAGAACCAGGTGATGAAGTCATTATTACAACTCCATGCTATGTATCATATGAGCCTTGTGCTATACTTGCAGGAGGAATAGTTAAAACTATTCCATTAAAAAATGAAAATCAATTTAGATTAACAAAAGAAGAATTAGAAAAAGCAATAACACCTAAATCTAAAATATTGATTATGTGTTTTCCAAATAATCCTACTGGGGCAATAATGAGTGAAAAAGATTTAGAAGAAATAAAGGATGTAATAATTAAAAATGATTTAGTTGTTATATCAGATGAAATATATGCTGAATTAACATATGATAAATTGCATACTTCAATTGCATCTTTATCTGGAATGAAAGAAAGAACAATAGTAATCAATGGATTTTCTAAAGCATATTCTATGACTGGTTGGAGATTAGGATTTGCATGTGGTCCTGAAAATATAATTTCTCAAATGACTAAAATACATCAATTCGCTATAATGTGTGCACCAACAACAAGTCAATATGCAGGAATAGAAGCTTTAAAAAATGGTGATGATGATATTTTAAACATGCGTGATGCATATAATGAAAGAAGAAGATATGTTTTAAAAAGATTAAATGAAATGGGGCTTCCATGCTTTGAGCCTAAAGGTGCTTTTTATGTTTTTCCTGATATTAGGAAATTTGGTTTATCTTCTGAGGAATTTTGCTTAAAATTATTAAAAGAAGAAAAAGTTGTAGTAGTACCTGGTACTGCTTTTGGTGAATCAGGCGAAGGATTTGTTAGGATATCTTATGCATATTCACTTAATGATTTAAAGAATGCTTTAGCAAGAGTAGAAAATTTTATAAAAAAGCTAAAGTAATGATTATAAAAGACTCAAATTCATTTTGAGTCTTTTGTCAATTTTGAGGTTTTTGTTATGGAAAAATATGAAATTAATAAATTTATTTTAGAATATGATAAAAAAATAAATGATTTATATCAAGCATTTAATATTGAATCTAAAAAAAATGAATATAAAAATTTAGCATTAAAAATATCAGATCCATTCTTTTGGAATGATACAGATTCTGCTCAAAAGATTATTTCTAAATCAAATTCATTAAAAGAAATAATAGATATTTATGATAATGTTTTTAAAAATTATAATGATATAAAAGAATTAATTGAATTATCAAATATAGATAATGATGCTTTAAATATGCTAGATTCTGAAATTAATGAATTTAAAAGTTTAGTTGAAAAAACAGAAGAAAAAGCATTATTATCAGGAAAATATGATTATAATAATTGTATATTAGAATTACATCCTGGTGCTGGTGGTACTGAATCAATGGATTGGGCAGATATGTTATTTAGGATGTATCAAAGATTTTCTTTAATAAAAGGATTTAAATTTAATGTTTTAGATTATCAAGCAGGAGATGAAGCAGGTATTAAATCTGTTACTGTATCTATAAAAGGTCCTTATGCATATGGTCTTTTAAAATCAGAAAGAGGAGTTCATCGCTTAGTTAGAATTTCACCTTTTGATTCAAATCGGAGAAGGCATACATCCTTTTGCTCATGCGATGTAGCTCCTGAAATAGAAGAAGCAAATGAAATTGAAATTAAAGATGAAGATATAAGAATAGATACATTTTTATCATCAGGTCATGGTGGTCAGGGTGTAAATACAACATATTCTGCAGTTAGAATAACACATCTACCTACGAATATTGTTGTAACATGTCAAAATGAAAGAAGCCAATTAAAAAATAAAGAAATATGCATGAATGTTTTAAAATCAAAATTGTTAGAAAAAGAATTAAAACGTCAAGAATCTGAATTAAAGGATTTAAAGGGTGATACTATGGCTATTAATTTTGGTTCCCAAATTAGAAGCTATATATTTTGTCCTTATACTTTAGTAAAAGATCATAGAACAGGCTTTGAAATGGGGAATATAAATGCCGTAATGGATGGCGATATTGAAGGTTTTATGCTTGCATATTTAAAATATTTAGCTGGAGGAAAAAATGAATAATGATGAATTAGATATAAAAAAAATTAAAACAAAAAAATTTATTAAGCAATATATTTATATAACATTTGGTGTATTTCTTTTAAATTTAGCATTTTTCTTTTTTTTAGAGCCTGCAGGTATAGTTACAGGCGGTATGATGGGTATTGCTATAATAATAGAACCTATTTTATTAAATTTAGGAAGTTGGTTTACATCATCAATATTTTTATATATTGCAAATGCTATTTGTTTAATTTTAGGATTAATATTTTTAGGAAAAGATTTTTTCTTAAAAACAGTTTATGCATCCTTAATTCAACCAACTATTTTATTTATATTTGAAAGAACAATGGATCCATTATTCTTTTATAATACTATTACAGATACAAACCAAGGCTTAATATGCTTAATTTGTTCATCAATATTAACAGGTATTGGTATAGGTATTGCAGTAAAATATAATGGTTCTACTGGTGGAATGGATGTAATTCAAAAAATAATTTCTAAATATTTTAAGATTCCAATTTCACAAACAATGTATGTAACAGATTTAATTATTGTTTTAATTGCTGGTTTATCATTTAATCCTTTTTCATATAATATTGAAAGAGTAGTTTTAGGCGTTTTAGGAGTTATTTCTGTTGGATTTATAGTTGATACAGTTGCTTTATCTTTAAAGCCTAGAAGAACTATGTATGTAATTACTAAAAATCCTGAATTAATTAAAGATTTAATATATAAAAATTTAGATAGAGGTGTAACTTTTAATAAAGTAATTGGAGGTTATACTGGTGATGAGCAAGTAATGGTAATATGTACAATGGATAAAAATGAATCATATAGAATGACATCAATTGTTGCATTAGCTGATCCTAAAGCTTTTACTTTTGTTACATCATGCAAAGAAGTAAGAGGAGAATATGAAAAAAGAGGATTATTATGATAGTTAAATCACTAAAAAAAATAAAAAATAATTATGAAGTAAATTTAGATGATAATAAATTTATATTTGATGAAGAAATAATAATAAAATATAGATTAGTAGAAAAAAAAGAAATTAGTGATTCTTTAATTGATGAAATAATACATAATAATAATTTAGTCTTATATTATAAAAAAGCTTTAAATTATGCTTTAAAATATAATAAAAATAGTGCATCAATAGTAGATTATTTAACAAAATTTGAATTAAAAAATTCTGAAATTAAAGAAATTATAGATCAATTAATTAAAATTAAAGTTATAGATGATAAAAAATTAATATTAAATGATTTATATTCATTAATTAATAAAGGTAATGGTAAATTAATGATTATAAATAAATTATATAAATTAAAATTTAATGATGAATTAATTGATTATGCAATTAATAATATTGATTATGAATTATATTATAATGCTTTAAAAAAGCAATATAATAAAGCAAAAGAAAAATATAAAGATGAATCAGATGATTATATAAAAGATATTAAAATAAAGCGTTATTTATATAATAAAGGCTATAGTTTAGATGATATTAGGAGCTTAGATGAATAATTTTTGCTCCTTTTTATTTTATATTTGTTAATTAAATAAAATTATAATATAATTATATTATAAAATTCGATTAAAAAAGGAGTGAAAATATGCTTGTAAAAGATCAAATAAACAAAGATTTTTTATATTTTTTTGATCAAGGTGAATCAATTGAATCATATAAAGTTTTTGGAGCTCATTTAGTAAAAAATAATAAAGGAGAAAATATTGCATGTGAATTTTGTCTTTTTGCACCAAATGCTAAAAGAGTAGAATTAGTTGGAGAATGGAATGATTTCAAAGAAAATTGTCAAGAATTATATTGTATTGATGAAAAAGGTATTTGGTATGCATATTTAGAAGGTAATTATGAATGGCAAAGATATAAATATTTAATTACTACAAAGCAAGATGAAAAAATTTATAAAGCTGATCCTTATGCATTTTATTCTCAAATAAGACCATGCCAAGATTCTAAAGTTTATGATATAGATGGATATAATTGGCATGATGATATATGGATGTATACACATCCTAAAACATATGATAAGCCTGTTTTAATTTATGAGCTTCATATGGGGTCTTGGAAAAGAAAAGGATCTGGCGAAAATGATTTTTATATGGCTAATGAATTAGCTCCTATGTTAATTGATTATTTAAAAGAATTTGGATATACACATGTTGAAATTATGCCTATTTATGAGCATCCTTTAGATGCTTCATGGGGCTACCAAGGTACAGGCTATTATGCTATCACACCAAGATATGGTGTTCCAAAGGATTTTATGTATTTTGTAGATTTAATGCATCAAAATGGAATTGGTGTTATTATGGATTGGGTACCTGGGCATATATGTCGTGATGAATTTGGACTTTATAGGTTTGATGGAACATATTTATATGAATATCAAGATGAAAATATAAGAGAAAATAAAGAATGGGGTACAGCTAATCTAGATTTAGGTAAGGGTATAACTAGAAGCTTTTTATATTCAAATGTAACATTTTATTTAAAATATTTTCATGTTGATGGATTTAGATTAGATGCTGTATCAAATATGCTTTATTATTTAGGAAATTCTGATATTGGAACAAATGAAGGAGCAATATGGTTTTTAAAGAATTTATCAACAATATTATTTAAGCAAGATGATAGAATATTATTATGTGCAGAAGATTCATCTGCTTTCCCTAATGTTACTAAACAAACTGATATTGGTGGAATTGGATTTAATTATAAATGGGATATGGGTTGGATGAATGATACATTAAAATATTTTAAATTAGATCCTATTTATAGAAAATATCATCAT
>CAJOQR010000031.1 GCA_905236965.1 uncultured Acholeplasmatales bacterium
TAGCTGGTACACTTCCATTAAATATTATTTTTGAATAGTCAATATTTTTTTCTAAAGAATCATTATTAAAAATTTCTAAATTAGTTTCATTATCTCTATTTATTCTATCACCATCAAAACATTTATAAACTCTATCATCTTTTCCTAATTCTATTTTATTCATTTGTTTTATTTCATCACTGATAAAAGAAAAATTAAATTTTAAAATTTTCCTATATGAATCTAAATTAACATTATTAATATCACTAATTTTATTGCAATCAAAAACTTCGCATAATCCTTCTAAATTAAAATCTGATATTGTATACTCTTTATTTTTTATGCTTTCTTCATTCTCAAGCATTGCATAATATATATATTCAGTTTCTATAAAATCATCATCAATATCATTTTTTGTATCACATGAAAAAAGAGTAAAAACAAACATTAAACTTAAAAGAATTATAATTTTTTTCATTTTAATTTCTCTCCTTTAATTCTAAATTTTTCAATCACTCAAATTTTTTTTGCAAAAAATATATTCCAAACGGCAAACTAATTAAGGCAGCCAATATGTTTGCTGCAGGCTGCGCCCATAGCAAGCCTTCTAATCCCCAAATTAAATTATTAATATAAATTACAGGAATAAATATTGCTCCACTTCTTAATAAAGATAAAAAAGATGCTAATATTGGTTTTCTTATACTTTGATAAAGCATATTTATTGTTACACAAATCGGAAGGAAAAAAAGTCCAATTGCATTATATATTATACCTATTCTTGCGATTTCAATAACATCTTGATCTTTTGAAAAAATCATTGCTACATTGTTTGGAATCGTAATATAAATTATTGCTATTATACCAACTAAAAATGAACTTATATAAACCGTTCCTCTTAATGCTTTTTTTACTCTATCATATTTTTTAGCTTGATAATTAAAAGCAGCAACAGGCTGAAAGCCTTGTCCAATTCCTAATCCTATGGCTATCGCAAATTGACTGAGCTTATTAACAACACTCATTGCAGCTATTGCTTCATCTCCATAGATGCCTGAAACATTATTTAATATACCTTGTGATAAGGATGTCAAGCCTTGTCTTATAAAAGATGGAAATCCAACCAAAACAATAGTTATATAATATGAAAATTCTTTTGAAATATATTTAAAATTTATTTTTGATTGACACATTATCAAAAATAAAATCAATAAAATACCAAAACTAATTATTTGAGATATCCCTGTTGACATACCAGCTCCATATACCCCTAAATTTAGTTCTCTTATAAAAAAATAATCTCCAATAATATTTAAAATACCACCAGCTGAAAGACCAAACATTGCATAAAAAGCTTTCCCCTCATAACGCATAATATTATTAAGTATTAATGATATTATCATAAATGGACATGATATTAATACCCATAATCCATAATCTTTAGCATATGGTAAGATTGTATCTGTACTTCCTAATAACATCATAAATGGTTCTAAAAACAATAATCCAAACATCAATAAAACAAAAGAGAAAACACTTCCCATCAAAATAGAAGTTGTTGTATATTTAGATGCTTCTTCAACATTTTTATCAGCTAATGCTTTAGAAACATTAACACCACTTCCATGACCAAGCATAAAAGCTATTGCTTGAATAATGCATTGTAGTGTAAATAAAACACCTGTAGCTGCTTGTTCACTTTTTCCTAAGCTACCAACAAAATAAGTATCAACTAAATTATAAATATTTGTTATTAGCATTGAAATAACTGTTGGTATACCTAATAAAATTACTAATTTTGAAACTTTAGTTTCGGTCATTTTTTTATAATATTTAAGTGTTTCATCTTCCATGTTAATCATCACCATCTTATAAAATTATACAATAATTTTTTTAAAATACATATATAAAAACTCCCTCATTTTTGAAGGAGTTTAGAATTTTTTTTATTATATTTAAAATAATTAAATAATTTAGAAATTAATAAGGGAATAAATTCAACAATTAATACTAATAAAATCATTATTATTGCATAAGCATAAATTTTTTCATATTCTACCATATATTGTGATGAATATATTGCATAACCTAAAGATGGTTTAGCAGAAACTATATATTCAGTTGTTACAATTATTTTTATTCCCATTCCAATCGCATTAATAAATGCTTGTTTTAAATACCCTATAATTAAAGGTATATGAACTTTAAAAATAACATAAGGTGTTAAATTACTATTTAATTTATATACATCTATTAAAGATTTATCCATTCTTAGAATTCCTTCTTTTGTTGCTTCACTAATTAAAGGAATCAATATTATAGTTGTCCCTATAATTGGAACATTTTTCCAATTATTAAATGGAACTAAAACCATTATTATTACAACAACAACAATCATAGGAAGACTTCTTAAAACAGCCATTAAAGGTTTTAATATTAATCTAATATTTTCATTTATTCCTTCAAATATACCTATAATTATTCCTATTAATAATGCTAATAATAATGAAATTATTAATCTTAAAAGTGTCGAAAAAATCATTTTATAAGTATTAGGCTCACCTAATAAATTAAAAAATGATTTTATTATATCTAAAACATTAGGAAAAACTATTTGATCATTTTTAATTATACTTAAAATTTCAATTAAAAATAATATTAAAAATACACCTAAAATATAAAAAATAACATTTTTAATTTTAGAATGCACTATAGTAGAATTCCTCACTAGGTAAATCACCACCATATTGTGCTAAATCTATTTTAGCTGTTGATTCTATTTGGCTTTTAACTTCTTTAGCATCTTTAAATTTAATATTACAATTTGGAATAGCTGTTTTAGCAACAGTCTCATTTGGTAATAATTTTAATTCAACACATGTTTTTGCTAAATCATCAAGCTTTGAATTTATATTATCTGATACTTCTTTTACTTCAAGTAAAAAATCAGATATTAGTGAACTATGATTTAATATCATATCTTCTTTAACAAAAATACCAGCTTGAGCAAATTCAGCATTTCCTGATACTTCTTTATAAAGGGATTGTACTGATATACTACTAATATTAGGCTTTTGTGTCTTTGCAGCAGTTAAGGCTGGTTCTGCAGTCATTACAATTGCTTCAGGATTAGAAATTAAAGTTGCTTGAGTATTTGAAGCACCTGCTAAATATGTAATATTTGATGGTTCAATTCCTTTTTGATTCAAAACATAATTAGCAATAGATGCATTAATAGTACCTTCGCCAAACAAAATTAATTCTTTTCCATTAATTGTATCTAAATTAAAATCTTCAATTTGTGATGCAAAAAATAAATTTCCCCATGTGATTACAGCAGTTAATTTATAATCTGATTTTCCAGCTTTAAATAATTTAGCACCAGCATTGATTGGGGCAATTATAAAATCTGATTCCTTGCTAGAAAATGCTGCAGCAATAGTATCAGCATTAATAAAATTATAATTATCCTCATTATTTATTGCTAAAGGTGCAAGTGCAATACTTGGAGCACCAGATGGAGCTGTTACTGTAATATTATAATCATCAATTACAATTTCATCATCTTTACAAGATGATAAAGAAAATAAAAATAAAAATGCAAATAAAAATAAATAAATAAATTTTTTCATATAATCTTCCTTCTTTTCGATGATTATTATATCATCATTTATATTATTAATATGTAATAAATATTACACATTTGCTGAAAATATAATTTATTATATATTTTTGATGTAGAAATGATATAATAAAAAAATAAAGGAGTATCAAATTATGAAAATATCTAAAAATCATGATGCATATTTAAAAATAAAAAATGCTTTAAAAAAGAATATATATCCTAATTTAACAATAACAGATGACCTACAGGTTTTAAAAATTGCTATTGAATATAATTTAAAAATAGATACTTTACTTTATTGTTATGAAAAAGAATATCATGATGATACTAAAATTTTATTAAATAAATTAATCGAAAAAGCAAATGAAGCTTATGAAATAAGTTTATCTTCTTATGAATCATTAGCTTTAAAGGACAATCATGCAGGAATAATTGCCGCAATCAATTTAAATAATTATGATTTTAAGGATTTAGAAAATAAAAATTATATCTTCGTTTTAGATAGACTTGAAATTCCTGGAAATATTGGTACAATTTATAGAACATTAGAATCTGTAAAATGTGATGCTGTAATTATGGTTGATTCAATATCTAAAATAAATAATGAAAAAATCACTTCTTCTTCAAGAGGTTGTAATTTAATAATTCCAACAATTAATTCTAATTATCAAGATACATTAAATTATTTATTAGAAAATGATTATGATATTTTTTTAGGAGAACCAAAATTAGGATTAAATTATCAAGAATATGATTATAAAAATAAAATTGCAATAGTTGTTGGAAATGAAAGATTCGGCATAAATCCAGATTGGTATAATCATAAATGTAAAAAAGTTTTTATACCAATGGAAGGAATACAAAACAGTTTAAATGTATCTGTTGCGGCATCAATATTAGCATATGAAGCATATATGAAAAGAAAAAAATGAAGGAATTTTCCTTCATTTTATTTTTTAGCCTCATTTGCTTCATTACATAAAGTAATAAAATCATCTGGTTTTAAAGATGCACCACCAACTAAACCACCATCAATATTTGGTTTAGACATTAATTCTTTAACATTTTTAACATTTACAGAACCACCATATAATATTCTAATTTTTAAAGCTACATCTTTATCATATAAATTTTCTACTAAGCCCCTTATGTATCCACAAGCTTCATCTGCTATATCTGATGTTGCTGTCTTACCTGTTCCTATTGCCCAAATTGGTTCATAAGCTATAACAATTTTAAAAACATCTGAATAAGAAATATTTTTTAAAGCATATTCAACTTGAGTTTTTAAAACATTAAAAGTATCATTTGATTCTCTTTGAGCTAAAGTTTCACCAACACATACAATCGGTGTTAAACCAACCTCTAATGCTTTAATTGTTTTTTCATTTACTTTTATATCAGTTTCATTATAATATTGTCTTCTTTCACTATGACCAATTATTACATATTCTACATTAGTAGATGTTAACATAGCGGGAGATATTTCACCTGTATATGCTCCACTATCATTTTCATTCATATTTTGAGCACCGATTCTTAAATTATCACCTTGTCTTTTAACAAGATCTCTTAAAACAATTGAAGGTGCACATATTACTGAATCTAGTTCAGTAATTGATGGAATTTTATCTGCAACTGCATAAATAAATTGTAAAGCTTCATCTCTAGTTTTATTCATTTTCCAGTTGCCAGCCATAATAGGTTTTCTCATTTTTTACTTTTTCAGATTAAAAATCTGAACTCTCCTTTTTAAAATAAATTTTAAAATATAAAAAAAGGACAAAGTTTTTTTATGGTAACTTTGTCCTAAATAGATTTAGCTACCTAGATTATTTTGTCAATACTTCTTCAATATCAGCAATCGCAGCTTCAGCTTGATCACCATTTGCTTCAATAATGACATTTTCTCCACTAGGAATAGCTAAAGACATTAAACCCAAAATAGATTTAACATCTATTGTTTTATCTTTATAAATTAAATTTATATCAACAGCATATTTAGATGCTGCTTGAACTACCTTTGCTGCTAGGCTTGCATGTAGGCCAACAGTACTCTTAACTATAATACTTTTTTGCATAATTTTCCTTCTCCAAATTTAAAAATATTTTAATTACTTCTCTGAAACACAAGCGATGCCTGGTAATACTTTGCCTTCTAGATATTCTAAAGATGCTCCACCACCAGTTGAAATATGGCTTACTTTTGATGCATAGCCTAATTGTTCAGCAGCTGCTGCTGAATCGCCACCACCAATAATTGTTGCAGCGCCTTCTTTTGTTAATTTAGCTAATAAATCACATACACCAACTGTACCAGCTGCATAATTTTTCATTTCAAATACACCCATAGGTCCATTCCAAACAACTGTTTTTGCACCTGCTAATTCTTTAGCAAATAATTCTAATGTTTTAGGACCAATATCTAAGCCCATATCAGCTGCATCAAATTTATCTACATCTTTTGCAACACCTTTTGTATCTTCAAATGCAGTATTTACTAATGCATCAACTGGAAGAACAATTTTACCATTTGCTTTAGCTAATAAGTCTTTAGCTAAATTAACAAATTCTTCTTCCTCACAACGAGATGAACCAACATTATATCCTAATGCCTTTAAGAATGTAAACATCATGGCACCACCAACTAAAACCTTATCAGCTTTTTCTAGTAATGCTTCAATTACACCAATTTTATCAGAAACCTTTGAACCACCTAAAATAGCAACATAAGGTCTAACAGGATTATCAACTGCTCCACCTATAAATTTAATTTCTTTTTCTAATAAGAAACCAGCTGCTGTTTCGCTAACATTTGCAGCAATTCCAACATTTGATGCTGCTGCACGGTGAGCTGTACCAAATGCATCATTTACAAATACATCTCCTAATGATGCCCAATATTTACCTAATTCTGCATCATTCTTAGATTCTTTTTTAACTTCTTTTGAAGCTTCTACATCAAAATCTTCATATCTTGTATTTTGGAACATTAAGATTTCGCCTTCTTTTAATGAAGCTGCTGCATCTTCTAACTCCTTACCCTTAGTTGCATTAATGAATTTAACTTTCTTACCTATTAATTCTTCTAATCTTTTAGCAACAGGAGCAATATCATTTTTAGCAATATCCTCAGCTGTCTTTACTCTGCCTAAATGTGAAAATACAATTGCTTTACCACCATTATCTATTACATATTTAATAGTTGGTAATGCAGCTTTAACTCTAGTATCATCTGTAATTACACCATTTTTCATTGGTACATTAAAATCAACACGAATTAAAACTTTCTTTCCCTTAACATTTAAATCAGAAACAATTTTCTTAGCCATATTTCGTATTTTCCTCCTAAATAATCAGCTATTTTTTGTTAAAAATATTATAACATAAAATTAATTAAAATATATAATAACATTTATGTTAGCGTTTTCTAAAATAATAAAAATGCTTACAAATAATAAAATTAATAAATCCTTAATAGCTTAACTAAAAATAAAACTATTAAGGATTTCTTTTATTCTTTTAATTTAAGTGCTCTCATAGCATTTAAAACTGCTAATATTAAAACACCAACATCTCCTAATATTGCAACCCACATTGGCATTTCAAATGATAATGCTGGAATAGTTCCAATAGCACACAATAATAATATTAATATTTTAACGCCTAATGAAAAAGCAATGTTTTCAATTACAATTTTTTTAGTTTTGTTTGCGATTTTTATTATTCTAAAAAGGGCATTTAAATTATCATTTAAAATAACAACATCAGATGCTTCTATTGCGGCATCAGATCCTATTTGTCCCATAGACATTCCAATATCTGCCATTGCTAAAACAGGAGCATCATTAATGCCATCTCCTACAAACATTACTTTTCCAACATTATTCTTTATAATTTCTTCTGCAATCCTAACTTTATCAGCTGGCAAAAGACCATAATAATATTCTTCAATTCCTAATTGATTACAAACTGAATCAACACTTTTTTTAGTATCTCCAGATAAAACAATTATTCTTTTTCCTAAAGATTTTAAATTATTTATTGTAGCATAAGCTTCATCTTTTATTATATCTTCTAAAACTATTACACCTAAGCATGTATCATTTTTAGCAACAAACAATAATGATCCTACATCTTCTACATCAATCGGTGCTATATTATATTTAGCAAGTAATTTTAAAGAACCACAAATATATAAATCTTTTTTATTTTTTCCTACAACACCGAATCCTGGAGTTTCTGTTATTTCAAAATCTAAATAATCTCCAGGGTAATTATTAATTGCTTTAGCTAAAGGATGTGTTGAATTTTTTTCTAATCCTTTTGCAATTTTTATAACTAAATCCTTATCATCAGCTATAATTTTTGTAACTTCAAATTGAGCTTTAGTTAATGTTCCTGTTTTATCTAAAATAATTGTTGATACATTAGCTAAATCTTCTAATGAATTTCCGCCTTTTACAATTATTTTTTTTCTTGCAGCAGAACCTATTCCAGCAAAATAAGATAAAGGAACAGATACAACTAAAGCACAAGGGCATGAAACAACTAAGCATACCAAAGCTTCTTTAACAAAATCTTGATATAATTCTAAATTAAATCCATTTATTAATCCTATAATTGAAGGAACAATTAAAGCCATTATAAATGCAATACCTACAACAATAGGAGTATATATTTTAGCAAATTTTGAAATAAATTTTTCAGATTTTGCCTTTTTCATAGTTGCATTTTCAACCATATCTAAAATCTTTGTTGCAGTTGAATCATAATATTTTTTTGTTACTTTAATTTTAATAGGAGTTGTTGTATTAATAGATCCAGATAATATTTCATCTCCTATTGTTAAATCAACATCTAAAGATTCTCCTGTTAATGATGCAGTATTTATAACTCCATTTGTTAACATAATACCATCTAGTGGTACCATTTCACCTGGCTTAACAATTATTTCATCATCTATTTTAACCTCTTCAGGAGATATAACCACACCTGTTGATAAGGTTGCAGATTTAACTTTTAAATCCATTGTATTCATAATTGCATCTTTACTTTTTTCAACAGCAATTCCTTGAAATATCTCACCAACTTGAAAGAATATCATTACAGCAACAGCTTCTAAATATTCATATTCAGAAAATATTCTTAAGCACCATGCACCTATTGTTGCAATACCCATCAAAAAATATTCATCTAAAAATTCACCTTGAAATATATGCTTAATAGCGCCAAATAAAATATCATATCCAGCAATTAAATATGAAATCCCATATAAAAAAATTAAAATTATTTCATGTGATAATTTATATTCTATATTACCTGTAATGGCAGAATCTTTGAAAATAAATTTATCTAAAATTATAGCTATAATCCAAATAAATGATGCTAAAATAAGTCTAATAATTAATATTTTATTTTTTTTATTCATTAAATTATTGCCTCAAAATCAGGTTCTTCTTTTTTACATAAATTTAATACTTTTTCTAATAAAGCTTCATCTTTTAATTCCAACATCATTTTACCAGCAACAAAAGAAATTGTAGCTTCTACACCTTCAATTTTATTTATTTTTTTCTCTAATTTTGCAGCACAGTTTGCACAATCAATCCCTTTAAATCTTATAATTTTAGTCATAATATTGCCTCCTTACGATTAAATGGTTGTTTAATCGTTTAATTATATTATACATATTAAATTCAAATTGTCAAGCATTATAAAATTAAAAAGACACTTAATTTAAAATAAAGTGCCTTTTTATATTATTTATTATTAATCATACCTATTTTATTTATTACTAAGCTAAGCTCATCTAAATTATCCCTTGATAATCTTGCTAATATTAAATATAAATATCCTTCTTTTATTTCAAAATTTATTTCTTTTAAAACTTTAGGAAAAATAACAAATTTCATACTTTTAGTATCATCTTCTAAATTTCCTACAATCATTTCTTCATTCTTCTTAGTCTTAATTTTTTTAGCATCTTTTATAGATACAACTATTCTATTTTCATTTTCTAATTTTAAATTTATTAAAGGTATAGCTTTAGCTTTTATTCTAATTTTATCTATATTTTTTAAAATATTATATTCTAAATTAAAGCCTAAATATTTTTTTTCATTTTCTTTTAAAAATTCAAAATCATATTCTAAATTATCTTCTTTTACATCTTTTAAATATTTATAAAATATTGAAGTTTGATTATTTTTATTTTCAATCATTTTCTTTTTGCTTAAACCAAAAATATCTAATGCACCAGAAAATATTAATGCATCAAGCATAGAATCATTTATAAAGCTACATCTTTCTTTAAAATCTTCAAATGATTTAAATAAGCCTTCTTCTCTTTCTAAAATTATTTTATTTGCTATAGAAGTACCAATAGATAAAATGGAATTAAGTGGCATAAAAACACCAACCTTATTATAAACAAATTTACAAGTTGAAACATTAATATTAGGCTTATAAATAACCATTCCTTTAGATTTTGAATATTCTATTAATTTTTTTAATTTTTCTTTATTACTGATTGCCCCATTTAAAATATTTGCCATAAATGCTTCAAAATAATTTGCTTTTAAATATAGCATTTGATATGCCAAATATGCATAAGCAACTGAATGTGATTTATTAAATCCATAATCTGCAAATTTATAAATTAAATCATAAATTCCTTTTGCAGTTTTTTCATCATAACCAGATGCTTTAGATTTTTCTATAAATTCTTTTTCCATTTTAGCTAAAACATCACTTTTTTTCTTAGAAATAGCTCTTCTTAAAACATCAGCCTCTCCTAATGAAAATCCTGCAAATTTTTGAGCAATTTGCATAATTTGCTCTTGATAAATTATAACACCATATGTTGATTTTAAAATTGGTTCTAAATCCTTATGAATATATTCAAATTTTTCGCCATGTCTTCTTTTTATAAAATCAGGAATATTATCCATTGGGCCTGGTCTATATAAGGCAATCATTGCTACTAAATCATCAAATTTTTCACATTTTAATTGTCTTAAATAATTACGCATACCATCTGATTCTAATTGGAAAATACCAATTGTATCAGCATTTTTTAATAATTGATAAACCTTTAAATCATTTAAAGGAACATTTCTTAAATAATTTTGACTCATATTGATATCTTTTAAGACACCTTCAATTAAGCTTAAATTTGATATTCCTAAAAAATCCATTTTCAATAAGCCAATTTGTTCTAAATCAACAGATGAAAATTGAGCTTGATTAATGCCATTTATTCCTTCTTGCAAAGGAATAATATCAATAAGTGGTTTATCAGATAAAATAATACCTGCAGCATGAGTTGTTATATGCCTTGGCATATCTTTAATCTTTTTTACAATTTTTAAATAATTTAATATATCATCATTATCATGATAATAATCTAATAATTCATCAAATGAATATTTATTTATCATATCAGATATTATTTTTACTCTATCATCATCAATATTTAAAGCCTTTGCTACATCCTTTAATGCTATATTATATTGAAATGTATCAAATGCTGATATATTACAAATATGATCATCTCCATATGTTTTTTTAACATAATTTATCACATTTTCTCTTTCTTCATCAGGAAAATCTGTATCTATATCAGGCATTGAAATTCTTTCAGGATTTAAAAATCTTTCAAATAATAATCCATATTCTAATGGATCAATATCTGTTATACCAAGTGTATAAGCAACTAAGCTTCCAGCAGCGCTACCTCTTCCTGGTCCAACAAATATATTATTATTTTTAGCATATTTTATAAAATCCCACACAATTAAAAAATAATCATTATATCCCATTTTATTTATTATAGATAATTCATATTCTAATCTATCAATATAAGCTTTATATTTTTTATTTCTTTTTTCTAAGCCTTTAAAGCATAAAGCATATAAATAATCTTTAGATAAATATCCTTTTGTATTTGGATATTTAGGCAATAAAATTTTTTCTTGATATAATTTTAATTCAATTTTATCAACAAATTCATCAACTCTTTCATCATCTATTAATTTAAAGCTATAATCCTCAAAATCTTCTATATGCTTTTCATTTCCACCTATTTTAGTTAAAACCTCATAAACATTACTATCTTCATATTCTAAATATAAGCATTCATGAATAGGCAAAATATTAATTTTTAAATTTAAGGCTTCTTTTTCCATTTTTTCATTTAAATATTTAATATCTAATCTATTTGTATATGAAATTGCTATATAAATATTATTTAAAGATTTTATTTTATTAATATATTCATTAAATAATAATTCATCTTTATTTATAATTCTTTCTAAATAAGAATCATTAAAAACAAAAACATATGCTAAATTTTTATATTCATATAAATTATCTAGTGAATTAATATTATTTATTTTCATAGTTGTTGATAAATGAATTAATTCTTTATATCCTTCATTATTTAATGCATATACTAAAATAGGTGATGTTAAATTATCTTCATTAATTATTTTATATTCTAACCCTAAAATAGGTTTAATAGATGAATTTAAGCATAAATTATAGAATTTATAAGCGCCTGAAAGATTATTATCAGTCAAAGCTAAAAAGCTTGCCTTATTATTTTTTGCTTTTTCTACATATAAGGCAAGTTTATTAGCTGATTCTAGCATTGAATATTCACTTTTACCATAAAGTATGCCGTTCAAATCAATCACCTATAATCATTATAAATCATAGAGTTTTAAAATTAAATCTTTTTCTTTCTTTTTAAAATAATAACAAAAATTATAAAACCAATTAAAATTAAAGTTAATATTGATATCAAAATAATATTTAAAATATTAAAAACATTATTTGAATCTTTTTCATTAAAATATTTATTATATTCATTTTTACTCAATACTTTAATTTCTATATCCTTTACCTCAGATATTCCAGATGAATTTATAGCATAAATGCTTGCTTTATATGTTCCAACTTTATAATAATTAACCGCTTGATCATTTATTTCAATACTATTTTTTATATCATCATCCGATAAATCTATAACATCAATATATTCTTTTAAATCAACATAAGCTCCTATTGGAATTATTACCTGATTTGTTTTTATTATTGGTTTTTCATAGCTTACTAATTTTAAGATTAAATCTTTATATATAAAATTTATACCATCATTATATTTATACCTTATATAATATGTTCCAACTTTATTTAAAATATTAGTTTCATAGCTTAAATTATCATAATTTATTTTATCATTATCAATAATATTTTTAACATAACCAAAATAATTAAAATTATTTAAATCTATTTTATAATTTAAAATATCTGTTTCCTTTGTTAATTCAATTTCAGGTATTGTTAAATCTTTTATTTTAACAAGAATTTGTTCTTTTGTTATATTACCACTAGAATCTGTTACACTTAATTCGTAATTATATTCTCCTACTTTATCTGTTTTAATTGCTGGATAATTAATCTTGTTAGTTAAATTTCCATCAATATCATCATATGCTTCAAAATACCCCTCTAAAGATGGACTTGATCCTAAATCAAATATTAATTCATCAGGCTTTATTCTTAAAAAATAAGGT
This sequence comes from uncultured Acholeplasmatales bacterium, assembly GCA_905236965.1. Taxonomy (GTDB): domain Bacteria; phylum Bacillota_I; class Bacilli_A; order Acholeplasmatales; family Anaeroplasmataceae; genus Anaeroplasma. Next base: position 13,186 of record CAJOQR010000031.1, read on the forward strand.
AGGGTTGAATCAATTATATTTATTTTATAAGATGCAAAAGAATTATTTAAAGAAGAATCTGTTGCATAAATATTAATAATATTTTCTCCTTGCTTTAATTCAGAAAATTTAGGGCTATAGGATATATTTAAATTAGTATCACAATTATCATAAATAGATACATTACTTAAAGGGTCAAAATTTGTTATATTAGATGATAAATTTATTTCATCATTTAATATTTTTATGGTTGGCTTTTCATCATCAACAATTTTAAATTGTATTTTACATTTATAATCAGTACATGTGCCTGGTCTATATACTTCATTTTCATAAGCCTTATACCAAACATAATAATCTTTTAAAACAGTTGAATCAACATCTTTTAAATAACAAAGCCAATCACCATCTCTATTATATGTAATATCAGCATCAACCATTTTATTATTCACATATAAATTAGCTTTAGGAATATCTTTATATTTATCTATAGAATCACCATAAGGAACTAATACTAAAGTATTTTCCCAAACAAATTTATAGCTTGTTGCGTATGTATTTATGTTTATAAACATTAAAAAGAAAATCATTAAAAACAAAAAAAGCTTTTTCATATTAAAAATTTAACTCCGTATGAAATTGATAAAATAATTTATATTTAGATGTATCCTTTGTTATCTTTAACAATTCATAAGCAAAATATTTTCCAACCAAAACATTTTTGCTTGCTTTAAAGCTTGGTAAAGCAATTAATAAAATATAATCATATTTATCAGTAGTATCCTTTATTGTTAAATATTCTATAACCTCACTATTAAATCCATATAAATAAATTAAATCTAATCTATTATTTAAAATATCCATGCTTTTTTCTGAATCAATCTTTGCTAAACCTAAAAGATATGGAAATTCATCTGTATCCTCTAAATCAAAATAATCAATTTTTTCTTCATTAATTATTTTTTGGAAAATATTTAAATCCTTTTTAAATGAATTTTTTGATATCAACATTTTTGTTGTATCAAATCCTTCTTTTTCACCATTAAATAAAAAATATAATGAAAGAAAATATCTTAATTCATCAATTAAATCAAATCTTGATATTTTATAAAATTCATTTGATAAATCATCAATTTTTGTTACAATTAAAGGCCTATTCATTATTAATAAGCATTTAATAGATAATATTTCTATTAAATAATTTATATTATCAGTCAATAAAGCTACTTTGGGCAAATATTTTAATTCATCATAAAGCTCATTATAATTTAAAAAATTAAAATTTAATATATCATAAAATATTGCATATATTAATAAATCAATATCATTTAATACATTAACAATAGGGTTAAGCTCACAAATTATTTCATTAGCTAAATCATAATTTTTATTATAAATATAATAAATTAATTCAACAATTTTATATCTATAATTTTTTAAATGCTTGCCAGATAAATAAATTTTTTCTATATTTTCTTTATCATTTTCAAAATATGAATCAACCATATTTAATAATTCTTTATCTAATTTCATTAATACATTTAATGTTTCATCATCAATATCAAGTTTTGAACAAAAATCATTTAAATTTGCTAAGCTTGCTTTTATTTGACTTTGTTCTATTTTACATAGATAAGATATAGAACAAATATCTTCAGCAAGCTCTGCTAAAGTTAGATTTTTAGCACATCTTCTAAGCTTTATTTCAACACCTATAATATTATAATTGCAATGCTTACCACTTGCTCTTTTTTTTATCTCATTATAAATTTTAATAAATTCTTTTTTTACGTCTTTTCGCTCATCAACCTTAAAATTCATTTTTTTATCCCCCTTTTGCTTTTTTATATTAAAAAAATAAATTCAAATCAATAAAAAATATGTTTTATAAAAAGGGATATGAGGTGGCAATTTAATACAATAAAAAAATGTAGAAAAAGTAAAAATTCTTCTTCTACATATCTTTTTTTATATAATTACAATATTTTTTCAATAAACAACCATTACATTTCGGATTTTTTTTGAAGCAATAATATCTACCAAACAATAAAAATAGGTGATGTGCTTCTATCCATTCAGCCTTTTTTATATATTTTTTAAATGCTTCTTCAGCATCTAAAACAGTAGCATCTTCATTAACATAACCTAATCTAATAGCCATTTTATGTAAATGAGTATCAACTGGAATAGCAGGAATATTAAAGCCTAATGCTAAAATTACATTAGCAGTTTTTCTTCCAACACCAGGTAATTTTTGTAATTTATTAAAATCATTTGGAATTTCATCAAAATATTCTTCATGTATAATTTTTGATGTTTCAATTAATGATTTTGATTTCATTTGAGCTAATCCTAATCTATTTATCATAAAAATTAAATCAGAAATATTTGCCTCACTTAATTTTTTGGGATTAGGATATTTTTTAAATAAATCCTTTGTAACCTCATTTACATATAAATCTTTCGTTTGTGCTGATAAAATTACTGCTACTAAAAGTTCAAAATTATTGTTAAAATTTAATTCAGGCTTTGGATTTATAATTATTTTTCTTAATTCATTTAAAATTTCATTTGATTTATTTTCATTCATCATTTAATCTTTTTCATAAAATCTGTTAAAATATTAGATTCTTTATTAACGCTTTTATTTGAATCATGATTAACAATAATTTGTGCAATACCTTTAATAGAAATAATTTTTTCTTTTGATTCTAAAATATCAACAGCCTTTTTAAAAGCTTCTAATTTATATCTATCTTCTACAACTAAGCTTTCTATTATTTCTAATTCGCTAGATGTTAATATTCTATTTAATTTTTCATTTAAATATTTAATAACATTACTAAGCTCATCTTCTAAATTATCAACCTTATTATCAAGCTGTAGCATTACTTTATTAAAAAAATTATCTAATGATACAACTTCTTTTGAAATATCATTTTCGCTAACTAATTTTATTTCATAAAAGGATCTTTCAAAAAGTGAATTTAAAGCTTTTTCACATTTTGCTTTAGTTAAGCCAGATATTTTTATAAGCTCACTGCTTTTAATTGCTTTATTATCCTTATAAGCATCAAGCATATTGATTAAAACTATAGCTTCATCAGAATTTAATGCTAATGTTTTTTGATTATCAATAATATATTTTCTATAATCAAAGCATCCACATTCATATAGCTTTTGAATCATTATGAAGCCTCCTTTTCTAAAGCAGATTTGGCAGCATTTTGTTGAGCTTCCTTTTTTGTTTTTCCATATCCTTTTCCCATCAAAATATCATCCATATAAACTACTGCTTCAAATGTTTTATTATTTGCAGGACCTTTTTCTCCTATAATTTCATATTTAATAGTACGTTTTTCACTTTGAAGTTTTTCTTGAAGAATAGATTTATAATCTTTAAATAAATTTACATCATTAAAATATGGTAAAGCAAATTTTTCAACTATTTTATATGCCTCATCAAATCCACCATCTAAAAAAACAGCACCTAAGGTAGCTTCAAACATATCAGCAATTATTGCAGGACGTTTTCTTCCACCAGTTGATTCTTCACCTTTTCCTAATAATAAATATTTAGGTAAATCTATTTTTAAAGCATAAATATCTAATGCTTCTTCACAAACTGCTTTAGCTCTTGTTTTAGTTAAAACACCTTCATCTAAATCAATGATATTAAATAAATGCTTACTCATCGCAAGCTCTAAAACTGCATCTCCTAAAAATTCTAATCTTTCATTACTTTTTAAATTATGCTCATTGGCATATGAGGAATGAGTTAATGCTTCTTTTAATAAATCTATATTTTTAAAATGATAATTTATTTTATTTTGAAGTTCTTCTAATAAATAATCGCTCATTTTAAGCCTCTTTTACATCTAGTGATGCAACAACTTTATTAATTAAATCAGATTTTACCATTTTATAAACTTGAGTAATAGCTGATGTAAAAGCATAAGAATCAGAATTTCCATGAGCTTTAACAACAGGCTTTCCAATTCCAAAAATCATTGCTCCACCTACTTCTTTTGAATCCATTCTTTTTTTAAATTTCTTTAAATTCTTTCTCATAAATAAATAACCAATTTTACCGCCAATGCTAGATTTGATTTCATCTTTTAGCATTTCACCCATACCTTTAGCTGTACCTTCTAAGGTTTTAATACAAATATTTCCTGTAAATCCATCACACACAACTATTTCAGTAGGACAATTTATAACTTCATTTGGTTCAACATTACCATAAAAATTAATATTTGGAATATTTTTTAAATATTCATATGCTTCTTTATCAATTTCTCTTCCTTTTCCAGGCTCTGACCCTATATTCAATAATCCTACCTTAGGATTTTCCATTCCAAAAACTTCTTTTGCAGCTATTGTAGAAAATAAAGCGAATTCTCCAAAATGCTCTTTTTTAAGTTCAACATTAGCACCAACATCCAAAACCAATCTTGGCTTACCATCATAATTTGGAATAATAGGACATAATGCTACTCTATCCATTTGAGGTAATCTTTTTATAATCAAATGTGAAGCCATAACAACGCATTGAGTTGGTCCTGATGTTACAACCGCATCAACCTCACCATTTTTTGCAGCATACATTGCCATACAAAGAGATGAATCTTTTTTCTTTCTAACCGCGTTAATTGGATCATGTTCACCCATATCCATTGTAACTTTAGTATCAACAATCTTTATTCTTTCATTTGTTGTTAAGAATGGCTTTATTTTATGTTCATCTCCAAATAATGTAATTTCAATATCATCATATAAAGATAATGCTTTTAAAGAAGCAGGTACTGTTGCTGCAACTCCTAAATCTCCTCCATTTGCATCTACACCAATTCTAATCATTTTTATAATCCTCCAAATCGTTTAGTTTATTTTATCATTAAAATAAATTAAAAACTAGTTTATTTTACCTTGTTGCTTTTCACTTTCTCTAATTATATTTAAATATTTTTTATTATTAGATTTTTCTTCTTTAAATTTATGGGCATAATATTTCCCATCTTCTTTAGCAACATTCCATATTTTAATATCTTCTATAAAAGATGCATATTCTAAATTACTAACACCTGATTGATTATCACCTAAATAATCTCCTGGCCCTCTCAATTTAAAATCTTGAATGGCTATTTCAAAACCATCATTTTCATTTTTTAAAATATTTAATCTTGGATTATTTACATCCTTAGATACTAAAATACAACAAGATTTTATATTACCTCTTCCTACACGTCCTCTAAGCTGATGAATTTGTGCTAAGCCATATCTTTCTGCATCAAAAATAATCATCATAGTAGCATTTTTAACATTTATTCCAACTTCAATTACAGTAGTAGATAATAAAATATCGTAATTTTTCTTATAAAAATCATTCATCACTTCTTCTTTTAAAGAAGGTTTCATTTGTCCATGAACAATACCTATTTTTGCATTAGGTACATTTTTTTTAATTAATTCATATGCTTTATTAATATCATATAAATCTAAATCCTTATTTTCATTTACTAATGGAACAACAAAATATATTTGTTCTTTCAATAATAAATGCTTTTTTACCATTTTAAATATTTCTTTTAATCCATCATAGCCATAAACTAAAGTCAAAATTGGCAATTTTTCATTAGGGAGGCTATGAATTGATGATATATCTAAATCTCCAAATGATGTTAATCCTAAAGTCCTTGGAATAGGTGTTGCAGTTAAATAAAGTGAATCAACATTTTTATATTTTGATATTAATTTTTTTCTTTGATTAACTCCAAATTTATGCTGCTCATCAATTATAACTAAACCTAATTTAAAAAATCTTACATTATCTTCTAATAATGCATGGGTTCCAACAATTATATTTATCCTACCATTTTCTAATCTATATTTTATATCTTCTTTTTCACTATTTTTAATAGAAGATGTTAATAGTGAAATTGATAAATTATACATTTTTAATGCATTCTTAATATTTTCATATTGTTGCATAGCTAAAAGCTCAGTAGGCATCATTAATACAACTTGAAAGCCTGAGCTTATTTCCATTAGCGCTGCAGCATAAGCTATAATACTTTTTCCACAGCCTACATCGCCTTGTATAAGCCTATTCATAGAATAATCACTTATAATATCATTATAAATATCATTAATTGCTTTATTTTGATCTATTGTTAAAGAATAATTTAAATTATTAATAAAATTATTTATAACATCTTTTTTTACATTTCTTTTTTCTTTAAAAGATTCTTTCCTTATTAATCTTAAATTTTCAAGAGATAAAGAATACCAAAAAAATTCTTCATATTTTCCTCTTCTTTCAAATTCTATGAAATCTTTTTTATTCATTGGAAAATGTGCTTTATAAATATATTCATTATAATCTAATAATTTATATTTTTCTTTTAATTCTTCTGGTAAATAATCAACTCCATTATAATTATTTAAAACATTTTTAATAGCATCTTTTATTATATAATCTTTAATACCATCAATCATATATTTTGTATCAATTCTTACAGAAAATGTATCAAAAAATATATTTTTAACAAAATATTCATTATCTTTATATTTACCACATAAAATTACATTCATATTATTTTTTAATGTATATCTTAAATAATCTGATGAAAACATTACACATTTAATTTTATTATTATTAACCATTGCATAAAAAATAGTTGTTGTAACATTTCCTCTATATTTTATAAAATACGGTTTTGATATAATTAAAGCATTAACTGATGTAAATTCATTATTAAATATATTTTCATTATTTACTTCAAAAATTTCATATTTTTTAGGAAAATTTAAAACTAAATCATCTATATTATATATTCCTATATTATTAAGCTTAGCTAATGTTTTAGTCCCTATTCCCTTAACATTTTTTAGTTCCAAATTTTCACTTCCAAACATAAAAAATAAAGGGTTGGAATTCCAACCCTAAAATATTTATTTTATTCAACAGCGATAATATATGAATAAATATCCTGTTTGCCATCAATTATTTCAACATCAACATTAGGATTAATAGATACAACAATATCTTCAAGTAATGAAACCTCATTATCTAATACATCATTTCCATAAAAGAATGTAACCATATGTGATTCTTCATTAATACAATCTGTTAATAAAGATTTTAAAGCATCTATTCTTTCTTTTGTTGAAATAACAATTTTACCGTTGGCAATACCCATATAATCGTCAGTAGCTATTTTTACTCCACCTATTTCAGTATCTCTTACAGAATATGTAACCTCACCAGATGTAACATTTGAAATAGCTTCTTCCATATTATTTACATTTGTTTCTAAATCAGATTCTGGATCATAATACATCAAGCTTGAGAATCCTTGGGCAATTGTTTTTGCTTTTAAAACAGCAACATTTACACCATCAACTAAATCTGCAGCTTGATTAGCAGCCATAATAACATTTCCATTATTTGGAATAATAATTACGTTTTCAGCATTAACATCCTTAATAGCTTCAACAAATGATTCAGTAGAAGGATTCATTGTTTGACCACCAGAAATTATATAATCAACACCCATTTCTTTAAATGTTGATATAATACCATCACCAAAACAAACAGAAATAATCGCAATAGGCTTTTTTGGTTCTTCTTTAATTCCTAAGGCTGCTTCTTTAATTTGAGGCTTAACCTTTAAATTATCAACCTTAACAGTGATTAATTCACCTAATTTTAATGAAATATCTAAAATCTTTCCAGGTTTATTTGTATGAACATGAACTTTAACTAAATCATTATCCTTTGTTACAGTTAATGCATCACCTACTAGTGATATAGCAGAAACTAAATCTGCAGCCTCAAAGCTTTCAGGCTTTTTAAGTGAAATAATTGTTTCAACATCATAAAAATATTTTAATTCATTTTTTGATTGAGCAGTTTTAGCAGAATTAGTTTTAGCATCATTAACCTCAAGTGAAATACCTTCTATAGCTAAAAGCCAACCTTCAATTATTTTTACAAAACCAGCTCCACCTGAATCAACAACTCCAGCTTCTTTTAATACAGGAAGCATATCTGGAGTATGAGCTAAAGTATCTTTTGCATATTCTAAATATTTTTTTAATAAATCTTCAACATCTTCTATATTACTAATTTCTGAATTAACTTTTTCATAAGATTCTCTTATTACAGTTAAAATAGTACCTTCTACAGGCTCTGTAACAGCTTTAAAAGCAATTGTTCTTCCAGATGCTAAGCAATTTAAAAAACCAATTTTATCTAATTCGTTTGTTGTATTTTCTTTTAATCCAACATAAACTCCTCTTAAAAATTGAGATAAAATAACACCTGAATTTCCTCTTGCGCCCATTAAAGCACCACGAGATAAAACCTTTGCAACATCAACAATTGAACTTGACTCTAAATTAGTCATTTCATTTACGCCTGATGTAATTGTCATAGACATATTTGTTCCTGTGTCTCCATCTGGAACAGGAAAAACATTTAATTGATTAACCTCTTCTTGGTTGTTTTTCAAATTGATAGCTCCGTTGATTACCATCTTTCTAAAGAGAGTGACATCAATACTACTTACACCCATATGGTAAATCCTCCTAGTTATTAACATAAATATATATCGATATGGATTTTAAATCCACGCTAATCTAAAATTAAAATGATTTGATAAAATAATTAAAATAAAAAATATGGTTTATTTATGAAAGATCATCTCTTTTCATTTGAAATGTTTAATACGCTTTACATTATAACATTTTCATATGATTTTGTAAATATTTTTCTCCCACAATAAAACACACGTAATTTTATACCATTTTTTAACTTAAAAGTCAAATCTATCATACATTTTTATATTTATTGTTAAAATTAAAACGATTACAAATATCTTTTATAAAAAATATTAAAAAAAACTTGATTATTTATCATCATTAATGTAAAATAGAGAGGCTGAATAAATAATTAAAGTTTAAGGAGGTTAGAAACATGGCAAGATGTTATTTAACAGGTAAAACTACAGTAACTGGAAATAGAAGATCTCACTCTTTACAAGCTACTCGTCGTACTTGGAAGGCTAATCTTCAAACTGTACATATTAAAGATGAAAATGGAAATGTAAAGAAAGTTAAGATTTCTGCTAGAGCTTTAAAGAAAGCTAATATTGAAAGAGCTTAATTAAATTTATTAAAATAAAAACAGGCTAAGGCCTGTTTTTATTTTATATTCTTTTTAATTTTTCTAAATTTTCTTTTTTATTTTGAGCTTTAGATAAATATGATCCAACAACAGCTAAATCAACATATTCTGATATTTTTTTTGCTGTTTCATCATTTATTCCACCATCTATATTAATTAAATAATTATAATTATTTTCATCCTTTAATCTTTTTAATTCTTTTACTTTTTCAATTGATTCTTCCATAAAGCCTTGGCCTCCAAAGCCTGGCTCTACACTCATAATTAAAACCATATCTAAATATGGCAAATATTTTTTTATTTCATCTAATTTTGTTGAAGGTTTAATTGAAATTCCAGCTTTAACATTATATGATTTAATTTCATTTATCACATCCATAGAATTACAATCGGCTTCATAATGAAATGTAATATAATCTGAGCCTGCTTTAACAAATTGTTCTATATAATTTTGAGGATGCTTTATCATTAAATGAGTATCAAATGGTTTTGTTGATACTTTTTTTATTGATTTAACAAAATCTGGACCAAATGATATATTAGGAACAAATTCTCCATCCATAACATCTAAATGAATATAATCAACCTCATCTAATATATCCTTTAAGCTATCATATACACATGCATAATTTACATTTAAAATTGATAATGATATTTTCATTTTTTTCTCCTTAATAATTCATTTAACATTCTTATATAGCTATCATATCTTGATTTTAATATTAACCCATCTAAGGCTGCCTTTTTAACACCACAGCCTAAAATATTTTCTGAATGATTACAATCTTTAAATTTACAATTATAATCTTTAAATTCAATAAATAAATCCTTTAAAGAAAATTCATCTATGCCTAATAAATCTAATTTAGAAAATCCTGGTGTATCACCTACAAACCCATTTTTATATCTATAAAGATTAGTTTGCCTTGTTGTATGCTTCCCTCTTCCTAATGCATAAGAAATTTCTTGTGTTTGCAAATTAAATTCTGGTATTAATGCATTAATTAAAGTTGATTTACCAGCTCCTGTCTGTCCTGATAAAACTGTAATTTTATTTTCTAATACTTTATCTAATTCATCTATGCCAATTAAATTTTTGCTTGAAACATAAATAATTTTAAATCCTAATTTTTCATAATAATTCATTTGTGTTTTTAATTGCATTAATTCTAAATCTTTTAGCATATCAATTTTGGTTATTACAATTACAGGTTCAATTTTTTGTTTTAAAATATTAACTAAAAATAAATCCAATAAATAAAAGGAAAAGTCTGGCTCTTTTGAGGCAAAAACTAAAAGTATTTGATCAACATTTGAAATATCAGGTCTTACTAAAAAATTCTTTCTTTCCATAATTTTTGAAATCATATCATTTTCTATTAAAACTATATCACCAACCTTTGGTGAATTTTTTACATTTTGAATAGAAGCTTTTGTTGACTTACTTTTAGTATTAACCTCAATTTTCTTTTCAGATCTTAATTTACCTCTAGCTTTTATGCTTATTATATTATCATCTTCTAATAATACTTTATAAACGCCACCGACTAAATTTATTACTCTTCCTTTCATTAATTCCTCCTAATTCATATGCTTACTTCTAAGCTGTCCACAAGCTGCATCTATATCTGAGCCTTGTTCTCTTCTTAATTGAACATTTAATTTTCTTTTTTTAAGTACATCAAAAAATTCAATCATAGAATTTTTAGTTGATCTTTTATATGGCTTTTCTTTAACTTCATTATATGGAATTAAGTTTATATAAACATTTAATCCATATAATAAATCAGCAAGATTATTTGCACATTCTTTTGTGTCATTTAAATCTTTTAATAATATATATTCTATAGTTACTCTTCTATTTGTTTTTTCAATATAATATTTAATCGAATTCATTAATTCAACTAAATTATATGCTTTAGCTATAGGCATAATTTGTTCTCTTAAGCTTTGAGTTGGTGCATGAAGAGATAAAGCTAAATTAACCTGTAAAGGAAAATCTGCAAATTCTTTAATCTTATCAACAATTCCACAAGTTGATACTGTAATATGTCTTGCTCCTATTTCAAGGCCTAAAGGATTATTAATAATCTTAATAAAATTTAAAACATTATCATAATTATCAAATGGCTCACCTATTCCCATAATAACTATATGTGATATCCTAATTTTAGCGATTTTTTCTACGCTTAATATTTGCATAACCATTTCAGATGTTTCTAAATTTCTTTTTTTCTTTTTCATTCCTGATGCACAAAATACGCATCCCATATTACATCCTACTTCTGATGTAACACATAAAGAATAGCCATAATCATTTTTCATCAAAACGGATTCAATTAAATTTCCATCTTTTAATTCAAATAAAAATTTCATTGTTCCATCTGATGATTGTTGATTTATAATGCATTTTAATAAATCAATATAAAAATCTTCTTTTAATTTTAAAATAAATTCTTTTGAAATATTTGTCATTTCATCAAATGAATCAATTTTTTTTCTATATAACCATTCTATAATTTGTTTTGACCTAAATGGCTTTAAATTTAAATTTATTAAATATTCATTTAGCATTTCTTCAGTATAATTATAAATATTTTGCATATAATATTCACCTAAAACATTATAATATAATTTTAAATAAAAAGAAAGAAAAAGAGGCTAATGCCTCAAATTCACATTATAATATTTATCTTAATCTTGCTTTATAAACAGAATCTAATCTAAATAATATAGATTTAATAATTTTATCAACTTCTTCTGTTTCTAATGTTCTATTTGGATCTTCAAATGTTAATTTAAAAGCTAAAGATTTTTCATCTTCATTAACATTTTCTCCAGTATATAAATCAAATAATTCAACATTAGTTAAAAGCTTTTTACCTGATTGCTTAATTAATTGTTCAATATCAGAAGCTTTTATATCTTTTTTACATACAATTGCTAAATCTCTTTGAATAGATGGGAATTTATTAATTGGCTTATATGCAAAAGCACCTACATTAGATAAAATTTCATCTAATTCTATTTCTAAAGCAACTGTTTGGCTTAAATCCTTTTCTTTAGCAAATTTAGGATGTAATTGTCCAATTTTACCAATACATTTATTATTAAATATAATTTCTGCAGTTCTACCTGGATGGAAATTTTTTAAATTAGAAATAGCACTATAAGTAACTTTAATGTTTAATTTAGCTAATGTTGAATCTAATATACCTTTTAATAAATAAAAATCAGATACTTGCTTAAAGCCATTCCAATCTTCTCTTTCAAATATACCTGTCATAGCAATTGCTAAATGTAGTTTTTCAGTTTCTTTATTATAAACATTACCAATTTCATAAACAGCTATATTATCAATTTTACGAGCTTTATTATAAATAACTGCATCTATTACACCATTTAAAAGACTTTGTCTCATAACTGCTCTATCTTCTGTCATAGGCATTAAAGGCTTTATAGCATCTTTTACATCATTAATATATAAATCTAAATCTTTTTCAGCAATCAAAGAATATGAAATAACTTCATTTAATCCTCTATTAGCTAAAGCATTTCTTAATATTCTTATTCTTTGCTGAACATAATTTAGGCCACCCTTATCACGAGTTTTTGCTAAAGTTGTTGGAATATTATTATATCCATACATTCTAGCAACATCCTCA